>CAYLIL010000041.1:0-7819 GCA_964384045.1 uncultured Methanosarcinales archaeon | reverse complement strand
AAAAGAAAACAACAACTAAAAAGAAGACTAGTAAGAAAAAACCTGCTAAAAAAAGAGTTGTAAAGAAAAAAACAGTTAAAAAGAAAGGCAGAAAAAGAAAATAATTATTTTTGTTTATTTTTTAAGATTTCCTTCACCCAAACATGAATGATAATATTGAAGCATTTGTTTACATACAATATATGCATCTGGTAAAGCATCACAATCTAAAACTTTAATAATGCCTTCAACAAGTTCAGCAACATCTTCTGGCTTAAATGTAATCTCATTATTCTGTCCATCACCTGCACGAATAACTAAATTTCCATTAATAGATTTTACACCATTGCATTTATATTTTGAAGGTAGATCTAAAGCAAATTTTGTATCAAAATGATTAAATTTAGTCATATCTTCAACAGATAAACCTTTCAAAAAATCTCTTTCTTCCAAATTTATATTATTTTCAAAACAATATCTTAATATTGAAGGAAAAGCTGGTACAATCCCACAATTAAATAGGAGTGCCTCTTCAACTAATGAATCCCCATCATATTTAGATAATAAATTATCATAATTAAGAGTATAAGCTAATTTTACTTTAAAGCCATCTTTTAAATTAAAAATAAATTCGGCATCAGATAATCTTTTCATAAATATTAGGAATAGAATTAGATTTAAATAATTATCTAATATAACTTAACAAGAAAATAATTACTTCTTAACCTTAGGAATATGCTCTTTGATTATTTTAAATATCTTAGTAACATTTTCTTTAGAAACAGTTAAAGCCATTGAACCAACAATATATTTTACTTCTGCTTCAGTTTTAGGCATTAGATCAATAAGTTTGATTATGTGTTCTGCTTTCATTCTAAGAACTTTAAGTTTTTCTATTGCTCCAAAGATTTCTTTAGCAACTTTCTCAGAAACAGTATGAACAGAATTAATATATTCTTCAGTTTTATTTCCTCTAAAACTTAATTCATCATCTCTTTTCTTTATTCTATTTAATTCGTTTTTTACTTCAGATAAAGAAACTGGTATTTTTTCAATTATTTTAGGATCCATTTTATACTCTTAAATCTTTTTTAGATGAACTGGATGAACAATAAGTGTTTTTAATTTACCTTGATCGTTAAATTTAAGCTCATAACAAGTGCCTAACTTTTTTGATACAATAGCAGTTTTACCATGAAATCTTGGAAAATACATGCCTTTTTGGAAGCCAGAATCTGCATTCAGAATTACTCTTTCTCCAAGCTTAAAAGTCTGGAAAAACCTAGTTAAACTCATTTTTCCTCTAGCTCTAACGTTCTTTTTTAGCTTATGTCTGGTCTTTTTTCTGAAACCACCAACTCTTGTTACCATAAAACAAGTGAATTTAAAACTATTTATAAATGTGTTGGTTTAATAAAAGAGATAAAAAGCCCTATTTTAAGAATTTTTAACACCAACAAAGCCCACAAGCCACGCAACAATAAGATTTTTAAAAAGAAAGAATTGGCTTATTAATATTAAATTAATACTAAAATACTAGTATTTAAATAGTACTTATTACTTATTAAATAACATTTCGAGGGGTTTAAAAGATGGTTGTATTAACAAAAGAGCAAATAATTAAAAAAATGATTGAAGCTACTTCTCTTTCATTAGATGATATAAATGCAAAAATAAAGCAAAAGATGGAACAACTTGCTGGCTTAATAAGTGAGGATGGTGCGGCACATATTATTGCTAATGAACTAGGCGTTCAACTTATACCTTCAACAGAACAAGTTTTAGAAATAAACAATCTTCTTGAAGGCTTAAGAAACATTGAATTAAATGTTAAAGTTATTAAAAAATTTGATATTAAAGAATTTAATTCTGCAAGAGGCCCTGGAAAACTTGCAAGCATGATTATTGCAGATAACTCTGGAAGAATAAGGGCAACACTTTGGAATACAAAAGTTGATGATTATTATAATAAATTTAACGAAGGAGATATAATCAATATAAAAAATGCTTATGCTAAAAAAAATAATTATTCTGGTAACCTGGATATAAATATAGGGGATAATTGTGAAATCACTATCAACCCAGAGGGAGTAAAGATTGATGTTGATGAAAAATCTGCACAGAGAAAGAAAATTAATGAACTTGGACCAAATGATTTCAGAATTGAAATCCTTGCAACTATAGTTCAAGTTTCAGATATAAGATTCTGGGAAACTTGTCCTAAGTGTAATAAAAAACCAAAGTTTGAAGAAGAAAAATATATTTGTAAAGAACATGGAGAAGTTCCTGCAGGTGAACTTGGTTATTCTTATGTTCTTAATTGTTATTTAGATGATGGATCAGCAAGTATTAGAACTGTTTTTTGGAGAGACCAAATACAAAAATTACTTGAAGAAACACATGAAAATATAATAAAATTTAGAGAAGCACCATATTTATTTGAACCATTTAAATCTTCCTTGTTAGGTGAAATGATTAAGATTACTGGTAGAGTAAACAAAAATGATGCTTTTGATAGAGTAGAACTTGTTGCTCAAGAAATAACTAAAAACCCTAATCCTGAAGAAGAAACAAAAGCTCTTCCTGAAAAGAAAGAAGAAAGTTCAGCAGCTCTTGAAGAAGTTAAAGAAACTCCTAAAGCTGCGCCTGTTGTTGAAGAAAAGATCCCTTCACTTGATGATATTGAAGAGATTAATATTGATGACGAATAAAGACTAAAAACCTTTATTCTAATTAAGTTTTAAAGGAAGCTTTTTAAAAAACTAACCCTGTTCTTATAGAAAAGGTGTTTTAATGAGTTTTAATACTATAATAATATACATACTTTCATTTGCAGGGTTATTTACTTCTATATTTTATTTTCTAACTTTAACTTCACCAAGGAAATCTAAAGCTCAAACAAAGATTAAATATTTCCCAAAAATAAGTGTTATTATACCTATTTGGAATGAAGGTTCAGCTAATGGTGAAAGATTAAGAAAAACACTTGATTCTCTTTTAAATTGTGATTATCCAAAAGATAAACTAGAAATAATTATTGTTAATGATGGTAGCACAGATAATTCTTTAGAATTAGCTAAAGAATATGAAAAGCATGGAGCTATTGTTTTATCTCATAAAGTTTCTCAAGGAAAAACAAATGCTGTTAATAAAGGAATGAAGTATGCAACAGGAGAATTAGTTACAGGTTTTGATGCTGATTCTTTTATGATGCCAGATGTGTTTATGAAATTAATTCCATGTTTTAATAATAAAAACGTTATGGCTGCAATCCCTTCAATTAAAATATGGAAACCAAAATCTATTTTACAAATGATACAAGCACAAGAATTCTTTAGTGCAGTATTTATTAGATATTTACAATCAGAATTAGGAGGTTTACCATTAGCACCAGGAGCATTTACATTAATAAGAAAAAGTTTCTTAGATAAATATGGGCAACTTAGTTCAAATACAATGGTAGAAGATCTTGAAATATCATTAAGAATACAAAGTGAAAATTATTTAATTGAACATATTATTGACGCTAATGTTTATACAAGTGGAGTAAAAACATTCAAAGCATTTGTAAGTCAAAGATTAAGATGGTTTTGTGGGTTTATTATACAAATAAAAAAATATAAACATTTAATTAATAAAAAATACGGGAACTTAGGCGTTTTTATATTACCTTCCTCAATTGGATTTGTTTTATTAAGTTTAATAGCTTTTAGTTATGGTATAGTCATGATAGTCTATAATCTTATAAAATATTTAATTAGAGTCTCACTGGTTGGCATAAATCTAGATAAACTTTTTGAACTCAAATTAGAATTATTCTTTATGGATATAAATAATCAAACTATGATTCCAATATTACTATTAATTATTTTATTTAGTTATATTATGTATACAAAAGTAATGTCAAAAGAGAAACAACCAATCTTCTGGCAATTTGTAGTTTTTACATTAACATACTGGTTTTTAGGACCATTTTGCTGGATTAAAGCAATATACTATCATCTACTAAAAAAGAAAATAAAATGGGGACCAAATTACTTTACATCTTAATATGTTTAAAGATTCCACCAAAATAATAAAACAGAGGTTAAAAATGGAAAGAAAAAAAATTAGAACATCAAGATATCTAAGTGCATTAGCATTAACAATTGTAATATTTTTATTAGGCTTTATAATAAGTTCATTAGTGAATGAAGCTAGACTTCAACAAGTATATGACTTAGAAAATGATATTAGAGTTCAATCACTAGGAAATGAATTAGTATACAAATTGATAAGCACAGATTTATGCGAAAACATAAACTTAAGTTCTTACACAGCAGAATTAATAAAATTAGGTAAAAAGTTAACATATATGGAATCCATCTATGGTTATGATTCATCACAAGTCAAGAATCTCAAAGAATATTATTCACTTTTATTAGTTAGACATTGGATAATTAATCAACAGGCAAAAGAAGAATGTAATATAAGTAAAAGCAATGTTTTATTCTTTTACACAAACTTAGGAGATTGTAAAACTTGTGATAATCAGGGTATTGTTTTAACAAATATTCACGATAGATATCCAATATTTAATACTTACTCATTTGAATTTACAGAAGAAACACCAACAATAATGTTCTTAAGAGAAAAATATGACATTAACATGGATAGACTTCCAACACTTGTAATCAATGATAAAGTATTCTATGGTTTTCAATCAAAGAGTTTCTTAATTGAATATCTTAAACTTGAAAAAGAAAAAATAGAAGAAGAACATGCTGCTATAAATAAAAGCAGTATAGACCAATCATTAAATGAAACAGTTGATGTTTTTAGCATATAGAAATATTCATGAATATTGGTTGTGGTTGCGGCCACATGGATATTGAATAAGGTGAGACTCTTGCAACATTGTTAGAGTCACAATTATTTTCAAAAGAGAATTCCTCGTCAAACCCAACATGGTTTGCTTTAAACTTATAACCAACTCCCCAAAGATCTAAAGTTTGGTTAAAAATAGTTGAAATTTTATCATCCAAATAAACACAAGTTGTATCTCCTTCACAATTAACTCTTCTTTTTGTTGCACAATCCTTAAACGCTTCTTCAAAAGTTATTTGACCTGTGCAGTTAGTATTAGACCTTAACATACTTAATAAGAATGCAGTAGACATTTGATCATTAGAATATGTTTTCTGCACAGTTCGTGGTTTATCAGCCATTTTAAACCCAATAACCACAAAAATTATTATAATAATAAGTATAACTATTATTAATACTCCCATAATTTCAACTTGAGCTTTTTTATAATCCATTTTTTATTATTCAATAAGCTACTACCTTTAACTTAGTATTTATATTTATCTATTCAATAATTTGCTTGTATTGAGTTATTTGCAAATATGCAAAATCAAAAGTATCTTCAGTTGGATTGTGAAGATTAATAGGAATGAAAAGTGAATTCTCACTAGATTCTTCATCATAAGGATTATTATAAATAACAAATTCAGTTGTGTTGTCTAAATAAACAGATACAACTTTTACTCTTGATTTGCCAAACATGGTTCTATAATATTCAAAATATTCTTTATTTAAATCTAATTCAATAAATGCTTCTAACTTTAATTTATTCATACAACCAATATCAACTAAAGATTCAACTGAACAACTCAACTCTGGAAGATTAGTTACTAACTGTGAAGATTTAACAAGATCTAACTCTGCATATTCTTTTATCTTTTCTTTAACAGAACCTTCTCTTACTCTTAAATAAAAAACAAAACCAAATATTAACAAGAAAACTATAACTACTATGATTATAATATTTTCTGTCATTTGCAATTGTGCTTTTTTATTTCTCATTTTAATATATTAAAGGACAGCCATCTTTTCTTGAACGTTTATTTATTAATTCAAGATTTAGTGAATTTGAATATAAACCCTCAAAATCATTAGATTTAACTGAACCCATTAATTCTTTTACTATACCAATTGCATTCGGATAATGTGTGTGTATGCAAACGGATTTTGTTATTGAATCGTTTTGTTTTCTAATTGTATAATTATAAATTCTATATATTGTTTCTGATTTCTGCAATAATTTTTGAGTATTGCATTCATACATATCTTTATTACCAGAGAATATTGCACCATAAAGCATTGCTTTACCTGCATAATCGAGTGTTCCATCATTTACCCAATTATTACTCAAAGAATAATAATTATAAAAGTCAACTTTACCTGATTCAAAATTGAAAGATTCAAAATCAAAAACAACAATTGCGGATTTCTTCCTTATTTTCGTATCCGTAGGGAAAAAGTTATTTATATTATCTGAATTAACAATTATAAAAGTATAATAATTAAAATTTTTATCCTCATAATTCTTTAATTCCTCATAATTTATTATTTCCATGGACATATTCTCTGGAAATTCTACAACAATATTTAATATCTTATTATCTTCACTAGAATTAACAAAAATATATTTATGATCTGGATCACTTAAATAAAGAACATTAGTTATCTTCATTGGCATTTTATATTCTTTTGCCCAAGTATATATTTTCCTACCTTTAACTTGTTCTGGACTATATAAAACAAGATTTTCTATTCTCACAACATTATTATTTATTAGATAAGCAGAATAGTTTTCTTCACACAACCCTTTTATTGTTACTTCAGGAGTGCTAATAACTTTGAAAGTTTCTGTGCTTTGTTCAGCAGTAGTTATTATAGAACCAACATTAGCCCTAATTTCAATGTTCACATCAGAATTAGAAATATCTTTACTTTTTGTTATAGAAGAAACAACAAAGATCATTATGAAGAATGCAACTATCATAATAAAAATCCAACTAAATTGAATAGTGAATGCTTTTTTATTTACCATTTTAAACTATTGCTTCAATTGCAGTTGTTTTTCCTTGACCAACAAATTTTATCTTTGCTTTGCCAGCAATGTTCTTTATGCAAATATAATCTGCACCCACAACTCTTAACTTTTGAGAGAATGTAATTGGTTTAGCAGTTATTCCTTTAAGTAAAAAAACATTATATTCCACTCCTGCAATTAGACTTTCTTTTATCATAGGGTTTATTTCTTGAGAACCAGCTACCTCAATATTTCCTATATCCATAACTTCACCAATAACCTCAGCGTCTATAAAACATATTTCTGTGTATTCACAAGGCATTAAAACTGATTCAATATTTGTAGAACCAAATGTATTATATCTTTCAATATAGGATTTTAAATCATCTGCAAAGATAACAAAATCAGCATCACAAGTTTGTTTAATTATGTTAGGAATAATTTTAATTGCAAATAAGAATATTAACCCGATTAATATAGCAACTAATAAAAAAGTAAATACTTGTTTTATAGCTGCTTTGTTATTCCTCATTTTAATCATTAACCAATTTTAAATCTTTAAGAATAGTATGTGCAACATCTTTTGCTATAAGCTTCTTTTCAAGTAGCCTAAATATTATATTTGAAACATCTTTGTTACTTAACTTACTTGTTCTTAATAATTCTGAAAGAATAACCTTAAATACATTAACATCAAGTTCTTTATTCTTAAATAACTCAATAAGATCTTCTGATTCAAATAAATTATTTTTAGAAGAAACAGCTTTAGATTTTGAAGATTTATCTGCAAGTTCAGAAAGAGCAGCAAAAATATCTTCTTTCTTTTCTTTTACTTCAACCTGATTAAGTAATGGCTTAGCTGTTAAGGTTTTAGCTTTTGTTGTATTAGAACTTTTTATTGCTTTACCCATTAAATTATCAAGTTTTTTGAAATCCTCCTCAGTAATATATTTTTTAGTAAGTAAAGTATTTTCTTTATTA
>CAYLIL010000040.1:0-7985 GCA_964384045.1 uncultured Methanosarcinales archaeon | reverse complement strand
AAGCTGTTTCTATAACTTTAGAAATATTAGTTTGATTTTTTGCTCTAATCCTAACTAATTCATATAAGAATTGGTTAAAGTCTTGAGTTAAACCAAATACTTTTCTAATTTCAGAATTAAAAACTAATAATCCCACACGATTCCGATCAAGAATTGTTTTGTATGCAAGTGCAACACCTGCTCTTTTTGTCATTCCTAATTTATTACCTTTCATACTTCCACTAGAGTCTAAACAATAAACAATATCTATTTTGCCTGTTTTTTTTCTTTGATAAATTTTAATATCCTGAGTTTTTATTTGTGAGTGCTTTCTTCGTGCTGCATTCTTGATTGTCTGTGCAATAGAAACATCTCTATAACGAGATTCAGAATCAAAGTTTTTATAATCATCTTTTTCTCCGTAGACATCAAACTCTTTGGTTTTTCTAGTGCCAAAACCTTTGATTTTTAGTTTTTCTAATTCTGAATTACATAATTCAACAGCTGCTAAATCAATACCTTCATCTGTTAAAACAAATTCTGAATTAAGAACGCCTTTTGATTGCAGGTTCTTCATGTTTGCAGCAATATTTTTCTTTAACTCTTTTTTGAATTCAGGAATATTAATATTCTTCTCAACATAACCCGGTTCAAAATCTGTTAGCTCTCTAATAATAGTTTGACCGTAAAGTTTTTCTGCATTTTGATAATTGTTTACAAGATTCTCAAACATTATGTCAGGAGTAAAACTTCCAACAGAATTATTTATCATCTCTTCTGCAAGTTTGCCTTTGTCTTTATCTGCTTCACCAGAATCAACAGTTGACATTAGTTTTTGTTCTTCACTAGCAGACTTCTTCATATTGCCTGAAAGTTCTTCGACCTTATCGTCATTAGTAACTTCTTTGCTCGTTTCGCTTTTGCTTGGGTCAGGTTGAATCTGTTAATTTTTCCGACATAGCTTCAAAGTTACTTCTAAGAAATTCTTCTGTAGTTTTAGTGTATGCAACACTTGGTTTAAGTTTTATTCTATGTGCTAGAACTGAAACAAATACATCTTCTATGTCTTGCATTTTCACTGTTTTTCTATTATTAATAATTGCATTAGTTTGTGCTCGCTCATACAATCCTAAAGTTGCTCTAACTCCTGGATGTTTTTCTAAATCTTTAGATTCTCTTAGAGCTTGTATGTAAATTACAATAAAGTTTTTCAGTTTTTCTGGAAACTCTGCATAATTAATATTTTTATTGTTAAGAATTGTTTTTTCCTCTTCTAATGTTTTAGGATAATCCATATATACTAAATCAAATCTATCTATAAAAACATCACTAAGAGGTTCTGTGCTTGAATCTTCTGGATTCATTGTTCCTAAAAAAATAAAGTCAACATTAAAATCAAAAGTATAACTTCCAACAGTAACTTTTCTTTCTTCTAAAACTTGAAGTAAAGCGTTTTGTAACTTTTCAGAACATCTATTTATTTCATCAAAGAACAATATTCCATTATTTGCTTTGAATATTTTACCTGGCGTAAATGCTTCTATTGAAAGTGCTCCATGTTTCATTGCTAAAACTGGATCAATATCTCCAATAAGATCTTCAGCTGTTAAATCAGGTGAACCTTGAACTCTAACAAATAATTCTTTTGAATCAATTTTTTTAGTTTTGATCAGTTCTTTTTTATTAGTCTTTTCAATACATGAAGGGCAAGAAGGTTTTTCAGGTAAACAGTTAAATCCGCAATCATTAACTTCTTTTATAGGTAGAATATTAACTAATTGTCTTGATAAGGTTGTTTTTCCTATTCCTGGAGCTCCAACAATAACAATAGGTCTCCTTGCGTAGAGTGCAGATTTTACTTGCTTTTTGATATTTGCATTCCCAATTATTTTATCAAAGCTAAAGTTTAATAGATTTTGTCTTAATTCATCATAAAATTTCATTTTACACCTCGTATACTTGGTCTTTATCCTAAATTGGTTTAGGTTTATATATTTTACTTAAATAGGTGCAAAAACTTAATTTTTGGCTTTTTTAGTTTATTTATAAAGGAAAATGGAAAAATATATAAATACTAATTACCACTACAAAGTTATAACATTTATTTGAGGTGAAATATCATGTCAAAATTAATAAATAAAATAAAAGACCTTTATAATGCTAATTTAGCTAGTTCTAAGTATGTAGCGGGAGGAGCAAGAGTTACTACTGGTGCTGTTGTTAAAGGAAGTTTATTTATGCTTTTATTAGGGCTTTCTACTGCTTGCTCAAAGCCTATGAAGACGGTTAAAGTAAATCCAAATAAACCAGATTCAATGGTAACTCATATTGAATATGTTATTGAATCAGCAAGAAATTCTAAAAGTGCAAAAAATCCTAGTTCTTTACTTCCAGATTATAAAGGAGAAGTTAGAATTGGTTTTTTTAATGATGATTATAATTATCCTTATGAAATTCAAATGACTTTTGATGGAAAAGGCCATAATGGTTATTTGGTAGTTTGTGAGAATAAAAAGCTTACTGTCAATCTTGATCTTGAGGGAGATTTAGTTGAATATAAAATGCCAGAGACTATTCAATCTAAACCTTTAGTTATTACTAAAGGAGATATTAAACCTAACCCTCTTGCTGAAAAATAATTTTTATTTTTTTCTAATTTCTATTCAATAAATTTTATAAATAAATCAAATTATCACTAAAAAAATGGAAAAAATAAATAAAACACCTAAATTTATTAAGTATGCTCTATTTAGTGCTTCACTTTTTATAGCTAGTGTTATTAATACATCAGCAATTCAGTATTCACTTATTGAAACAAATGATAAATTCCCACCTTTATTTAAACCTGTGGAAATTTCATTAGAATATAAACTTATAAACTCTGATTCTAGTTCAGTTGATACTAATAAAGAATGGGATGAAAAACCAAAGTATAATCCTTGGTAATTTCTATTCAACAAATTTTATAAACAAACTAAGTGTTCTTTTATTATATGGCTTGGAAAATAAAACTACAAAATAAATTAAAAACATATTCTAATGCAGTTCTAATTGTTGGTTTACCTGGAATAGCAAATGTTGGCAAAATTGCAGCAGATTATCTAGTTGCAGAATTAAAAACTGATCTGTTTGCAGAAATAATATCAGACAATGGGCCCTCATTCACTTTAATCAATGAAAAGAACTTAGTTGTATTACCAAACATTGAATTATATCATAAAAAAATAAATAAAACAAACTTCTTTTTCTTAATTGGGGATTATCAACCAACAGAAGACTTAGAATCCTATTCATTATGTAAATTTTTAACTCAATTCATAGAAAAAATAAAAATAAAACAAGTAATAACGCTTGGTGGAATTGGTTTAGAAGGTGAACCTGAAAAACCAAAGGTGATTGCTGCTCCAAACAATAAAAAGTTTGCAGAAGAATTAAAAAAACAAAAAATAGATACTGATGTTTCTATGAAAGTTGCAACTATTCTTGGTGTAACTGGATTATTAGTTGCTTTACCTAAAGTAGATGCTTGTGCTTTGTTAGCAGAAACTTCAATGTATCCAGGGTTTATTGGTCTGGGTGCAGCTAAAGAATTATTAAGAAAACTAAAATTAATGTTTAATTTTGATGTTAAATTTGGTAACTTAAATAAAGAAATAAAAGCAATACAAAAGATTGCAGAAACTTTAACTATGCAGCAAGAAAAAATAACTTCTAAAAAGAAAGTTAGAGATGTGAGTTATATAGGATAAAATGTTAATAAACAATAGAACAAAAGAAGTTCTTGCAAATAAGATAGTTAATCTAAAGTCTTTTCATAAAATAGGGTTTGGTTTGATGTTTAAATCAAAAAAGTTTTGTGAAGATAAAGCTTTTATCTTTCATCTAAACCCTAAAATAAAGTATTCTATAACCATGTGGTTTGTTTTCTTTAAGATAGATGTTTTAATGCTTGATAATAATAAAAAAGTTGTTGAAATTAAAAAGAATCTAAAACCATTCACTACTTATCATCCTAAGAATAAATTCAAATACATGATTGAAATGTTACCTGCAACTTTAGATGTTAATATTGGTGATGTTTTAGATATTTATTAAAGTTTATAACCATTGCATATTTCTACTGATTTTCTCCTGCCTTTGCCTATTGTACTAATTGGCACATTAAACTGAGCTGCTGTATCTTCTTTCATTAGAATGTTTGAATATGTTTTTTTTAACCCTTGTTGTTTTTCTGGTGTCCATGTTTGGCAACAACTAAATACTCTGTCAGATTTAACAGGTAGATATATGTCTCCCTTGAGATCCCATTTTTCCACATTTTCATCAAATTTTGTTTTTAGTTCTTTAGCTAGATTTAAATAAGCAATAAGTGCGGCTTTGTTATAATAATTTGCTTCAGGGTTAACAAAAGTATCTTCTATTTGATAATTTTTATTAAATATTTCAAGGCTTGTGTCTTGAGGTATATCCCCCGATATATCTTCAGGCATTACTAGGCCATCTTTCATAACAATCTCGCCTAAGTTACTTAAGTTTATAGAAACATAATGATTACTGTTCTTTACACATTTAAGATTCTTAAAAATTGCTCCTAATGTTAAATCATTAATCATCATAAAAGAGAGAAATCATTACGAGTATTTAAATCTTACTCATATCTAAGCGCATCAACAGGTTTAAGCTTCATTGCTCTATATGCAGGAAATAAACCAGCAGCCATTCCAATAGCTATTGCAAAGAGAATTGCTCCTGCAGCTATTTCTGGCTTGATTACAATTGTTAATGTAAAAACGTCTAGTTGCGCAATAATAACATTTGCTAATTGAATAGCTAAGAAACTAAATATTAGCGATATGATCCCTCCAATGAGTCCAAGCATTCCTGCTTCTAATAAGAATATAGATAAGATATCATTATTTTTTGCGCCAATAGCTTTCATTATACCTATTTCTTTTGTTCTCTCAAGGACAGAGGTATACATAGAATTCATTATTCCTAATCCTCCAACAATAATTGAGACTGCAGCGATTGCAAGAATAACTAATTTAACAACACCAATTGTTTCTTCAGCTTGTTCTTTAATTTCTGTTGGAGTAACAACCCAGAAGTTATCGTCCCCTCTAGCTCTTTCAAGTTGCTTTTCCATGTTTGTTCCAACTTTTTCAATATCTACTCCTGGAAGAACCATAGCCATAATAGCACTAACACCATCATCTGTATTAGTGATGCTTCTCATTGAATTAATAGGAATTTGAACTAGTAAATCTTCTCCTTGATCTCCTGTTTCTTCCAGAATTCCTACAACTCTAAAATTTTTATCATTGATTTTTATCATACTCTTTGCAAATAAATTAACATCAAATCTTTCTTCAATTTTTGAACCAATAACAACAACACTTCCTTGCTCTCCATTATTAAATCCTCGACCATCAGCGTATTCTCTACCAAATTCTTGAGCCATATCATTAATATATGTTGTATCTATTCCTCTGACATTCATTAACATTTCTTCGCCTTTTATTTCAATGGGGACACTATCTGAATAATAAAATACAGCATAATCTACTCCTTTAACTTTAGTAACCGTATCAACATCGTCTGTACTTAAACCTTGAGAACCTGATGGCCTACCAAAACCAACAGCTTTAGCTGCAATCATTAATTTATTTGTACCAAGTCTATCAAACTGATCAGAAACAAGATCTTCAATACTA
This sequence comes from uncultured Methanosarcinales archaeon, assembly GCA_964384045.1. Lineage (GTDB taxonomy): Archaea > Nanobdellota > Nanobdellia > Woesearchaeales > CAYZNE01 > CAYZNE01. The sequence goes on along the minus strand of CAYLIL010000040.1, from coordinate 2,292 downwards.
TCTGCAAAAGAGTAAAGTAAAATAATAGAAACTATACCAATAATTATTCCAAGTAAAGTTAAGAAACTTCTAAGTCTTCTTGACTTAAAATTCTTTATTACAATCTTAATATACTCCATCATTTTTAATCATACCTCAGGGCGTCCACTGGTTTAAGCTTAGACGCTCTCTTCGCAGGTAAGTAACCCGAAATTAAACTAATAATAATTGCAAACAATACCATCCCAATAAGAACAGGGTAATTAATACTTACATCTATTGGTAAAAAGTTTGCACTCGTGATAATTTCTGCAATATACAAAGTTAATATTTGTCCAAATATAACTCCAATAACTCCACCAATTAAACCAATAATTCCTGATTCAATTAGAAATATTTTCATAATATCTTTATTTTTTGCACCAATTGATTTCATAATTCCAATTTCATTTGTTCTTTCTAGAACATTAGTATACATGGAATTCATAATCCCAATTCCTCCAACGATAAGTGAAATAAATCCAATTGCACTCAGCATAAATGTAACTCCTCCAAGCATTGTATTGACTTGAGTCATTAATTGGCTCATTGTATAAACTTCAAAATTTTCATCATCTCTTCTTCTTTCCATTTGAACTTCAAGTTTTTCTGCAACAGTATCAACATTAAATCCTTTTTTAACTTCAACTGTTATTGCATCAACTTGACGAGGATTATTATATTCTTCTCTAAATGTATCAATATCCATCATGACAGAAGTATCATCTTGTTGATTACCGATTTTATTTAGTATTCCAATAACTCTGAATTTCTCTCCCCCAATTAAAACATTTGTATTAGCATGAATTTTTTCATCAAAAGTATTTTTCCAAATTGAATAGCCAATTAGAACTCCTCTTGTTTCTCTTTTATCTGGAATAGAACCATCAACAAGTTCCCAATTCCAATCCCCAAATCTTTCAGAAAGATCATCATAAGGAATTGCAGTTATTGTTATATACTCTGCATTATTTCTATATTCAATTTTTTCTGCGGCTTTCATTGCCATTGGCGTAACATATTCAAAATAAGGCATGGATTCAAGATGGTCAACATCGTCTATAGAAAGAAGCTCAGTAGTTGCAATACCTCCCATCATCATCCCTTTAGGCATAATCATAACAACGTTAGTGCCCATACTTTCAAATTGTTCATTAATTGCGCCTTTTAATCCTTCACCCAAAAGAATAAGTGCAACAATAGCAGTAATACTAATGATTATACCTAGCACTGTAAGTAAAGCTCTCACTTTACGATTACTAATACTCCTTGTTGCAACTATGAAATAATCTTTTACCATTTTATTAAATTTAAATTATTCTCTATTATTATTGGGGTCATTGCTTTAATTTCTTCTGAATAGCTCATTTCTGGAATAGGATTTAATAAAAATATTTTCTTATTAAGAACATGTGCGAATGCAATTTCTATTAAACTATTTCCGCCAATATAATTTTTAATATTATTTTTATCTTTATTAATAATAAGAACACAATCAACTTTCTTTATTTTTTCAAAGTAGGTTTTGAAAACATCATGTTCAATTTTGTCCCATTTATCTTCAATGGCACTTGTTTTATCTGCATATTTGGTAATCTTTTCTGGTGTTATAACTATGTGCCCTAATTTTTCAAGTTGTTTTCTTGTATCTAACATTTCTTTAGCAAAAGAAATACTTCCACAAATTGCAATTTTCATTTTTATGCTCCAAAATTATAAAAAAAGAAAATAAAAAATAAGAATCACTTCTTATTCTTCTTCCTTGCCATTAAGTAATAAAGTATTCCTCCTATTACATAAGTTCCTATCAGTATTATCCACCATAATATTTTTTTACCTTTAGGCATTTTATTCTTTCTAAGATTCATTATCATTGAAACCCAAAATACTGAAACAATTATTAAAAGCATGATATTAAAAATTGCTCCTGCTCCTGGAGGGGCTTCAATACCATATTTCATTAGTTGTCTCTTATTATAAAGTTCAACATCTATTTCTTCTGTTTTCTCAAAATATTTTCCATAATTATCTTTATATTTTACTTTAATTTTTAATGGAAGTTTTCCTGCTACGCTATCTTCTGAATAAATTTCAAATTCAGCTGTATCAAAATCATCACTTTCAAGATTACCAATGTATACTTTATTGCTACTTAATATTGTATAATATAATGGCTGTTCCATTAATTCAATTTCTAAATAATTAAGATTTGTTTTACCAATATCAGCAATACTAAAAGTAACTGTTCCTTTTTGTAATTCTTTATAGATAGTT
>CAYLIL010000039.1:0-8015 GCA_964384045.1 uncultured Methanosarcinales archaeon | reverse complement strand
ACCAGGTCATGTATCATTTGAGGAGAATTTAGATGTAGAAGTAATAGAAAAAGTTCAAACAGACTATGAGTTAAAATCAAATGATTCCCACCTCAATACAAAAAGATTATCTAAAATCTATTCAGGCAAAATAAAAGATGAGAAAGTCTATTTCACAAAAGAAAAAACAAATAACTATTCAAAATCAAATAAACCATTTTTTACTAGGTATATTTGTTTAAAATTTTCTCCAAATAAAGAAATTATTAGTGATTCAATCAAAAAATGGATTAAATCTGGAAGAAAAGAAGAAGGATATAATTTAGATTTACCTCATGCAATTAGATTTGGAGATCTTCCAGAAAAAATAAGAAAATAAACGCTCAAAAAAATATTCTAGTGTTCACTTTGTGAACTTTTTGATGTAAAAAATTACCCTTATTCAACTTCTCGGAAAGTTTCACTTTCCTGCGGCCCACGCCTTGCAGGCTCTCACTTCGTTCGGGGCGACTTAACAAGGATTAAAAAAGAAATTCTTGCTGAATTTCTCCATATTTTCTTCGAAAACATTTTTTAATCCCGATGTTAAATGAAATTTAGGCGCTTATTTATTAGTCCACAAAAAGAAAACTTTCTATCTTTTCCTTAAAATAGTTATTTTTCCAAAATCTTCAATATTATTAGTATCAAAATTTATTACCTCTATATCTTTCTCAAAAAATAAAATTTGAAAATGTTTGTTTAAATCGCTCTTAGAAAAAATAGTTCCAATATCATCAAGTAAAATCAAAAATCCTTTATCATTTAGCAACCCAAAAAGTTTGTTTAAGATTTTCTTTTTATATTTTAATTCCCATTTAAAATTTTTTGAAAAATGAGAAGTATAATTTATGCTATAAACCATATTCGCTAAAATAATATTAAATTTTAATTTCTCTAACTTCTTTGGAAGATTTTTAATTTTGCATCTAAAAGTTTTCCAACTATCAAATTCTTTTGCAAAAGGTTCTATCCCGTAAGCTTCATATGCCTTTTGATTCAATAAATTAACTAAGATTGGAAAATCTCCATAACCGATATCCAATATTTTATCTCCTTTTTTAGATATTTTCTGAATTATTGAGTAGGTTATTTCATAGAATAATTCCACCGGGAAAGAACTTTTTTGTGATTTAGGAATATTATTCTGAATTTCAAAATAGGAACTTTTTAACTGATTTTTTGTAAGAGCATATTTTTTTCTTTGAATTTGAGTTAATTTATTTGCAAACTTTTTTCTTAATTTTATCCTAAATTCATTCCATTTAGTTCCTACTTTATCTATTTTAATATATTCCTCAAAAAGCTTGTTAAAAGAATTTGCTCTTTGTTTAGAACTAATTTTGAAATTCAAGGAATTTTTCATTAAATTCTCAAATTTTCTTATGTTCTCTTTTTGCATAGTAAGAAATAAAATCCTAAAGATATATTAAACTTTCGATAACTTACTTGTAAGCTCTTCGCAAAGCTACAGTTTGCTTACTTTGACTTCAATAATAACACAAAACCTTTAAAAATAAGAAGTTCTAAATAAGTAATATGTATCAATTTAAAGAAAGAACCAAGCCATTCAAGAAAGATATTTCTGTTATACCCAATGGTAAAACAATGGAGATTGAAATACAAAATGTTTTCCATCTAAAAAATGTCTATAAACATCTTCATGACTGGCTTTCTGACAATGGTTATTCTGATCCTGACACGGGTAAAGATGACTTTGAAACACTATATTACGAATTAGCGAAACCAGATGGTTTAATGTTTCATCATATTTGGTGGAGAGTATTAAAAGATGGTGAAGGAACAAAAGGTAAATACTTTAAATATTATGTAAAGGTAAATATTAATACTGTTGCAGTCACAAAACATGAAACAATGATTGAAGGAAAGAAGTTTAAAACATATAAAGGAGATGTTATTATAAAAATAAAAGGTTACTTAAGAGTTGACCCAGCTGATGAATGGAATAATCACCCCATAATAAAGCATTTCCAGAAAAGAATGCTTGATCATTGGTTAGGCAAAGAAATAAGTTATCATAAAAAGAAACTTTATGCTGAATTAGTTTATTTCGCAAGAATGATTAAACAATATTTAGGTGCTCAAGCAGGTAATACTGGCGCAAAGCAATGGAATGAAGATATAACAGGATTATAAGATTCTCAAGTTTTAAGCAATAATATTATTAATTCTATAATAACCTTTATAAAATAATAATATAAAATATACTATTATATTAAAGGTGTGAGTTTGAATGAATAGGCTATCTAAATATACATTAATATTTGCAATCTGCATATTTCTAATTTTAAGCACAGTATTAGTGAGTGCAGATGTTAATAGTTTTGGATTAGAATATAATTATTTACCTATTACAAGAATATCATTATCAAACCCATTAACAGTTACAGTTGTTTTTAATATTGACACAGAATTTCAACCTTATAAGCTTGTTGCTAACTTTTCAGATTTAGTTCAAAACCCTTATTATAAACAAAATTATCAAGAAATTGTAATTGGTGGAAATTCTTGCAACTATGATAATGAAACATTAAATTACAAGTGCGGATTAAGTAATGTTATTATTAATCCTGAAACTGCAAATGTTAATCTTAATTTTGAAGTATTTTATACGCCATACAACTCTAGCCAATATCCAATTAGCCATACTTTTGATATTGATAATGATTCGCCTGCTTTAACAGATATAAGAACAGATTACTGTTATGAAGATAAGTGTTATATTAAAAGCGGTTCTAATAAAATCTATTTTGATTTTGATGATTCTTCAGAAAACTTTGTTAGAAGAAAAGTTTTCTATTCAATGGAAAACAATAGATATCCTGTAAGTTATTGTCTTAGTGGAGAATGTTATTCAGCTATGACAAAAATTTGTACTTCTGGTCAATCTTATCAAATTGAGTTAGTTACTTCAGGTAATTACAAAAGTGAAGATGACGCAGGTAATCCAATTATTGCTAATGATTTAACAAGAAATATTTATTGTGATAGCATTAAACCTTTTCAAAATTTACTAGGAGATAATAACTTTTATGAATTATCAACAGGTGAAGAAGTTGATGGTTCAAATATTGAATTCATCGGAGATTCTAGCACTTATGGATTAATAAGTGGGGGAAAACCATTAATGATCAAAGCTTATGTTTTCGAAGATGGGCCAATTGTTTATGCTCAAGCTAATCTTTCAAGTATTGGTGGAAGCAATGAAGAAGTTTCATGTATAAAACAAGAAAATATTCCTAATTTACATATTTGTGAATTTAGTGTTGCAGCATTACTAAATGAACATTTACAACAAACAATTAATTTTAAGTTTACAGATATTGTTAATAACTCTTTTACAACTTCAAAAGAAATAACTATTCTTCATAGCCCTGGAACAGATGTAGCAACCCCAAACTGTGTTGAAGTTGAAGTGGAAAATTTTTATCCTAAAAAAATTAATAGAATAGCCCTTGATCTTTCTCAAACTAATTCACTAAGTTATCCTACTTATGCACCTTATACTCCTAAAAGAAAAAGTGGTTCTTTTTGCAGTGGTGCAGAAATTTCAGAACAAAAAATAGAAGATTGTTGGATAACAACAAGTAATGGAAGTTTAATGCCTGCATTAGGAAATTACTTTGATGATTCCAGCAACATAAATCATCCTTACTGGAAATTAGATGAAAACAATTTTATTGATTTACCTATTAGTGTTGATCCAAATGCAATTGATAGCACAAAACTTATTTGTAATTTAAGCTTTAATCTTTATGATAATAGAAATATTTATTCAGAACCAATAATCAAAACAGTTGAATGGGATGTTACACTTATTAATTCTAAATTAGGCAGACCAGGCGAAAGTTATGTTGCTAAATTAAAAGAAAGTAGTAAGAAACTCGATGAAAAATGGAAGGTTATAGAAGTCTTAAATGATGGAGTAGCAACAGCATCTAAACTATGTCAAGCAGGAAACTTTCTAAAAGATACACTTAATAATTTACAAGTTTCACTAGATGTTCTCCAATTTGGTATTGGAATGTTCAATGAACAATCTAAAAATCAACCATTAATGAGTAATGCACTCAAAGTAACTCTAGCAAATATGGATAGTGGGGATTTTAAAGCACTTAAGAAAAATGCAACAGGAGTTATTTCTAATATCTTTGAGATGGCATGTTGGGCATCTAGTTGTTCTTATGCAAACTATTTAGAAAGTACAAGTATGGAAGATGGAAATTTATTTCAAGAAGCAAGTAAAGCTTACAATGGAGCTGGAACTCCTCTAACAGATATTTATCCTGATGCAGAGATTGGTGATTTTGATTCTGTTGGCGAGAAGCTAGGAAAAGATCTTCTTGGAAATATTGGAACACCAGATTTATATAACAGTGTTTTTGCCTGTGCATCAACTGGTTGCATACCAGGCGTTATTTATCATGCTAATAAATGGAGAGAATCAGAATGTGATTATCTTTATTGTTTAAAGAGACAAGCTCAATATGGATTAAGTATTGATGCTTGTGAAGTAAGTAAAAAGACTTATACTTGTAAATTTATTGTTGGTGAATTTTTTGAAATGCCTTTTGTGAGAGAAGCAAAGAATCTTGCAGATAACTTTAATGATTTAGCACAAAACTTTGTACCTAAAATATTATTTGATGTTGTTTCAAGTGCAACTTGCACTGAAGATTATGAAAGAGTAGTTTCTAATCCTAAAGCAAAAGTAGGAGATTTAAACATGCTTAACATAATTGGATGTGAAATTCCTTTAAGTATTGGTCGAGCAATCAGAAATAAAAAGATGACTAATAAGCTTGGTTCATTCCAATACCCAACACCAGATGTTGATATTTGCAAACTAGCTATGTGTAATGAAGAAGATCAAAATGATTGTGAAATTGAATCAGGAATGACTTGGTTTAATAACTTAATGCCACCAGAAATAAAAGCTGTTGTTAACTCTCAAGACTTATCTTCATTTGAGCAAATGGAAATGTTACAAGCTAATAATCGTGCTGGAATTAATAATAAATATTATGGTAGCGCGATTAGCCATTATAATGAAGTTGTAGAAAGATGTAGAAAAAATAATGGTTGTTCAGATAAAGATACAAAAAAACTCTATGATTCTTCTAGAAAATTAAAATATAGTTATGGAACAGAACTACCAGATAATTATGATGAAGTTAAAGAATGGGTTGGTACTGAAACAAATGCAAATAAACAAAAAGAAATAATTGCAAAAGAAGTATCTGAATCTATTAGTAAATCTTACTTTTCAGAAAACTATGAAGAAGTTAGTGGAGTAACAATAATAGTTGATCCAGATGATTTAATACAAGAACCAACAAGACCAATGAGTGATGAAGATATTCAAGGCACAGAAACACTATATGATTATCTAAAGTTAAAAGAGAAAGCAGACGATGAAGAACTATTAGATACGGATTCTATAAATTCAAGAGTTATGAGAAATCTTAATACAGAAGCACAAGAAAGAAAAGAAGAATTTTATTATGCTAAAAATCATGTTGCAAAGCAAGAGGAAACAAAAGAATTGATTAGTTTAGGAGTTACATATTATGCACAAGAAAAGGAACAAAAAGCTTACTTAATAGACAACCCTCCGAAGTTTGCAGAAGAAATATTTACTAAAAATCATGGAGTATTTGACCAAGAAAGATGGGAAGATTACCTAAAAGACCCAGATAATTATATTTTATATGAAGTAGAATATGGCGATGGACAAAAAGAATATCTTACAAAAGAAGAACTAGATAATTTACCCCTTGTAGTTGTAGTAAAAGAAACAAAGGAAGTTAAAATTAATGATAAGGTATCTGAAGAAGTAAAAAAACAAAAGCAACAGATAGAAAGTCACAAACAAGAAATAGTAAAGTATAGAAATGAAAGACAAGAAAAGATTAACTTTATGCAAAGACGAAACAGAATGAAGAAGTGGGTTGATATTGCAGTAAAGTGGTTCTGGAATAGAATTGTTAAAGATTTTGGAACTCTTGGTGACATAGGTGAAAGATTAGATAGTGAAGGATTAATACAACTTTCAGAAATACTAAATAATAATCTTAACTCTGAAGCTTGGAAAAATAGTTTATGTAACCCCCAAGCAGCAGGATTATTTTCTGATTTTGAAGCAGATGAAGGTTCAGCTATTGATTGCACAGGAACAACTTGCAGAACGGTTCTAACTATGGCTATGGAAAGAACAGCATATAACTGGAGTGATGAATCTCATGAAACCCCAGATAACTATCTTTACACTTTTGTTTATCATATGGGGCCAATAAAAAATATTAATGAATATAATATTTATTTTGAATATAACAAATATGAAGAACATTGTGTTTTCAAAGATGAAAATGATAATTGTAAAGATAAAGACTTAAGTATTGGAGATATCCAAAGTAAAAGCATTGCATTCATCAGTAATAATTATTATGAAGAAGTAAGATTTGAATTTAAACATAAATTCCCTGGCCCATCAACTACTTCTTATGAAGTTGGCAGAGTTTTCACAAGAAAAATAACTGAATCTCAATTTGATACTGGTCAACCAGATAGAGATTTTGAGATTGCAGATTTAGGTTCAGGAGATTCAAGTAGCTCCCTAAATGAGGTTTACAATTAAAATGTTAAAGAAAAACGTTAGAGCACAAGTAACTACATTTGTTATATTAGGATTGATACTTATTGTATTAGTTGGTATTTATTTTGGAGTTAGAGAATATACTTTAAGAAACCAACCTAGTGTTCCTGATGAAATTACAACTAATGAAGCTGCACTCATTAAAGAGTTTACAGATAATTGTTTAAACCAAATTTCCAAAGAAGCAATTATTCTTGCTGGTGAAAGAGCAGGTTATATTGATATGCCAACTAATCTTAGAGTTAATCCTCTTCCTTACAAGTCAGATATATTTTATAATGCGGTTTACATGCTTCCTTATTGGTATCACTTTAGTAATGATAATATCTTTGAATCAAACAAACCGGCACTCTGTTCTTACTCTGGTGACTGTGGAATAATTGATTTTGGTGATGTTAGTGTTCAAGAAAACTTAGAAAGTTATATTGAAGAAAATATTGATTCTTGCATCAACAATTTTGTAGCATTTGAAAATATTGTTAAAGTAACTAAAAAAGGCGAACCAAAAATTAATGTTCAAATAATTGAAGATAGCATTATTACAAGGCTGAAGTATCCTCTTGAAATTAGAACATTTGAATCAGATTCAAAAACAAAACTGGAAACATTTATTGCAGAGCATGATGTTCCTTTACAACAAATGTTTATTTTAAGTATGGATATTGTTGAAGCACAAAGTAATCTTCATTTTGTTGAAGATAATACACTAAATCTTATAACTGCATTCTCTGGTGTTGATGGAGACAAGCTTCCACCAATGTCACATCTTAATTTTATGGACTTTTCACAAGAGTTCTGGGTTAGAAGACAACTTGAAGAAACAATTCGTTATGAAGTTCTTCCTTTTGTTGGTTTAACAAAGATTGTTAATGCACTTAATAGTAACCCAGCAATCCCCTATGTTGAAGAAGAGTATAGGCCTTTTGCTCAAGGATTCTATGAATCATTTCATATTAATATTAAAGAAAATCAAACTTACAATTATACTGTTGATATTTATTATCCTGATTCAGAAATAGATTTCTACATTGATAATGGTGAAGAAATATTAAGATCAAAAGAAATAAAAGGTGTTAATCCTAACCTTGTTAAATTCTTTAAATTAGCAATACAAGAATATTCCTATGATTACAATCTTGCATTCCCTGTTATTATTACTGTTAGAGATGATGAAGCATTTAATGGCGAAGGTTATAGTTTTAGTTTTGCTATTGAAGCAAATATTAGGAATAATCTTCCACTTACACAAAATATGACTTTTGCAAGGTTTGACTCTCCTTCAAGACTAAAGGTTGACGATCCTAGTGCACTTGTTGATAAA
>CAYLIL010000038.1:0-8015 GCA_964384045.1 uncultured Methanosarcinales archaeon | reverse complement strand
CAATAGTGAATGCAGATTCACAAATAGGAAGATAAGTATCTTTAGCAAGCATACTTGTGAGTGCAGATAATAGATTTGCAAATCTAAAAGAGCCTTTAGCATAAATAGCATCATAATCTTTTATATGCTCACCTTTGTATAATATTTCTTGCTTTTTACCTGTAAAACTTATTTCTATATGTTTAAGATTAATTATGTCAACACTATCAAAATATTTTTTCATAGCTTCCGCTGTCCACTTTGAACTTACACTTCCTTGACTAATAATTGCTGCTCTCATTCTTTTGTTACTAATGTTTTTTTAGGATCAATAATAAAATCTTCCATTAAAATATTTTGACCAATTAAAATTTTAAATTTCATATTAGTTCTTGATTGCAAAGTAAAATCAGCTTTTAATCTTTTTTCGCATAAAACTAAATTAATATGAACTAAAGGCCTTAAAGTTGAACCATGAACATTTCTAATCTTTTTAGAACCAATAATATCTTTTATTCCTAGCTCTTTAGCTAAATCAGCATCAATTGAACTTCTAACTGCACCAGAATCAATTCTTGCTGGAATTTTCTTTCCTTTAATAGTTACATATTCATAAAGACCTACAATAGTTTTATCTTTAATTTTAATAGACTTTTCTTCTTTGTTTAGTAAAACTGAATACTTAAACCACATATATAATGAAACACGCGATTTCTTTAAAAATCTTACTGCAAGTTGTCTATTGTAAGCATTAATAAACTACTTTCTAAGAGTAAAGCATAGAAAAGTTTAAATAGTTATTATTTATTACAAATTAAATAATAATTATAAGGTGATTTTAAGATGAGTGAGGAATATACTACCCTTGATGAAGAAATAGATTTTGACATATCTCTTAACGATAATACTCCTAGTAATTCTGACAAACCATATGAACTATCAAGTAATACTAAAGAGAACCCATATTATGATAATATAATAAAAAGAATAGAAGACAAATTATCAAAAATCGCAAATGATGGAGGGTATGAATTTTTAATCTATGATATAGTAATATCAATTCCTGAAAAACACCATTTTAAAAATATAAATGAAGTTAAAGAATATATTACTCCAGGAAATTTTGAGGAGCACAAAGTTTTAATGGATTATGAACCAAGTAAAGTTTTACAAGATATCAATAATCAAAAAGCAGAGCTAAGATTATTAGAATTGTTAAAACAAAAATAGTTAATTTCTTACTTTATTTTTTCAATTTTCAATAGCAAAACTTATAAAAACCTTTGAATAATCTAATTACATGTTAGAAAGGGTTAGTTCAGGTAATATAGATTTTGATGAACTTCTAGATGGAGGATATGAAGCAGATATAGTTACAATGCTTTATGGAGGCCCAGGAACAGGTAAAACTAATATATGTTTGATGACTGCAGCGGAAGTCTCTAAAACAAAGAAAGTTATATTCATAGACACAGAAGGGAGTTTTTCTGTAGATAGATTTAAACAATTAACAGAAGATTTTGAAACTTGTATAAATAATATCTTTATTCTATGCCCCACACATTTTGAAGAACAAAAAGGAGCATTTGCAAAATTAAAAGAATTAACTTCTAAAAAAGATATTGGTATGATCATTGTTGACAGTATAGCAATGCTCTATAGATTAGAAATAGGTAAAACAAAAAATATACAGGGAACAAATAGAGAATTAGGATTACAAATTTCTTATCTTAGTGAAATTGCAAGAAAAAAGAAAATACCTGTATTAATAACTAATCAAATATACAAAGATTTTGAAAATAAAACTAAAATAAACATAGTTGGCGGAGACATCCTAAAATACTGGAGTAAATGCTTAATTGAAATAAAAAAGCTAGATAATGACAAAAGAACCGCAACATTAAAAAAGCACAGAAGTAAAGCAGAGAATAAAGAATTAAAATTCAAGATTATTAACCAAGGAATTGTTAAAGAGGATTAAAATGAATAAATTTGTTACAAAAATCATAGTAATGATAATATTATTTGGAGTTAGCTTTATATTCTTTGGTCAAGGATTTGCCACTTATCTTCTTAATACAGGATTAGGAACAATTAGTATTTTTACAGGTTTATTAGGTGGAGCAACAACAGGTGAAACTGCACCAACAACTGTTATTGATTTTCTGTTTAGCTTAGTGCAGACAATAGGAATAATCTTAGTATATTACTTCATTGCACATATGATTAATGCTATTTTTATTCGGAAGAAATAATATTTGAATAAAAAATAAAAGAAAAATGCTCAATAACAAACGTTATTGGCACCGCTTCGCCGGAATTACTCAGCTGTAAAATCTTCTACAGAATGTTTAAATTCAGCATCAGATTTAATTAAACCAAGTTTCTTTGAGTATTCTTTTGCAATTAAGTAAAAGATTAAACCAAGACTTTTCTTACCTTTGTTATTACAAGGAACAACAAAGTCAATACCATTAGTTTGGTTATTACTATCACAAAGAGCAACTACAGGAATACCAACTCTTAATCCGTCCTTAACAGCGTTTCTGTCAGGCCATGAATCAACAACAAATACAAGCTTAGCTTCAATAAATGTTGAAAGATTAGGGTTAGTCATTAATCCAGGTGGATATCTTCCTGCAAAGAATTTGCATCCAACCATTTTAGCAAATACACTAATTGGTTTCCAACCATTTTCTCTTCTTGAAACAAGTAAGATTTCTTCTGGTTTGTAATATGATAAAAGATTTACAAGTTGTCTTATTCTTTCATCTATTTTTTGTATGTTTAAAACAGATAGTCCATCTGGTCTAGTTTTGTAAATAAACTTTTCCATGTACTTTGTTTTAAACTTTGTTCCGATGTGAATACCTGCTTTCAGATAGTCTTCATTTGGAACTAAAAATTCATCTTTCTTTTCAGCCATTTTTTATTAAACTCCTATGAACAGAATTAGATCTGCCCATCATTTTTATTACCTCAGATGGTATTTTCAAGCATTCACCATACAGCATAGCTTGACTTCGGTATTACCTATAAGGATTGTTGAGTTGTTTATAAATCTATTGTAACAAAAATCTTATAAAGTATAAATACAAGAAGTAAGCTAATGGATAACAAATACCAAGAAAAGCTGAATGCTGCTAATAAGCAGATGCAGAATGCACAATATTTACTTGATCACACTTACAAACTTGCTAATGATCCAAAAGTTCTTATGAGTGTTTTAATTAAAGTTAATGAAGCATATAGCTTAGCAATAGCTTCTTTAATTTACAGAGACAAAGATGTTAAACTAATTTCTAATTTTCATGATTCTGAAAAATCAAGAATGGACTTATTTACTAGAAAGTGTGTTAAAAGATATAGTTTTGAAAAACAAGATGTTTCAACAATTAATGAACTCAAAGAAATAATTGAAGATCATAAGAATAGTTCTGTTGAATTCTCAAGAAAGAAAGAACTTGTTATTTGTGATAGTAAATTTAAGTTTAAGAAAGTTAGTATTGATACTGTGAAGAAATTCATGGATGCAGCTAAATCTTTTGTCTATAAAATAGAAAAGATAATACAATTAAATACTTTTAAGTCTTAAAGGGTTTACTTTGTTTCCAGAACCATTCAAAATAACTTCTAAACGAATTTGCAACTTCTTGGCTTGTTATTTCAAATCCAAAAGGCATTTCTCCTTGTGGTATTGCAATTAAAGTTACATCTTTATAGACCATTACCCACGATGGCGAATCAGCATTAAATGGCATTCTTCGTGCTTTACAATGCTTGTAAGAATTTCTATCTTTTAGATTTTTGTTTGTAACATCATGATGATAGAGCATTCTGCACTTAATACCTAGTTTTGATAATTTCATATGATTCTTTTTCCAAAAAGCATGATGAAAACCAGGTTGTTCTGATGGAAGTCCATAAACAATAACTTCATCCCCTTTTTTTAATTTTATATATCTATTCTCATAGGCAGTCATTAATCCTTTAAATCCTTGATATAAATTTGCTTCACTCTTTTTTGAAGCATTTTGTTTTAAAATTAATTGAGGAATTAGTTCTTGAATTTTGTTTTTGTTTAGTTTTAATTGTTTTTCTTTAGAATTAATATAATCTAGAAGTTTATTTGGTTGAGTTGCTTGAAAATGTTTTGTTTTTTCTTTGATAATGTAAGAAGCAAGCCCTTTCTTAATTAGTTTTTCAAGTATTCTATAAATTATTGATTTTGTTATGCCTGATTTCTGTAATATTGGTCCTATAGTTGAAGATCCGACTTCTAATAAAGCTAAGTATACTTTTATTTCTCCATTAGTTAGCCCTGCTTCTTTTAGTGGTGATGTATCCATAACATATAGAATTACTTTGATTTTTATAAAGTTTTCTTAATTAATGTACCTGTTGTGGTATACTCATATTGATATAGTGCAGAGTGTTCTCATCTAATTGTAATAAAAAGTTAATGAAGGTGAAAAAATGACAAAAGAATCATATGAATCGTTAATTAAGCAAGGGGTAAACTATGCAAAGGATATTAAACAACAAAAATATACCCCTGCAGGTAGCAAACAATATGAAAAACTAAAAGATTGGGAAATCAAGATTGCTGAAACATATCCTCTTTTAGATTTTAAAAAACAACAATCCTTGATTGGATTATCAGAAATTGTTTCAAAGATATTAGAAAATAGTAAGCAAGTATATTACGCAACTCAAACTGAAAAACTTGAAAAAAAAAGGAAGGAACTTTATTCAAAAGATACAAAGTGATAAAAAGTTAATGAAGGTAAAAAAATGACAAAAGAACAATATAAATTGTTAATTAAGCAAGGACAAGAACTTAGTGTAGAGATTCAATCTCGAGAATATAGCCCAGTAGATGATTTAGCAATTAAAAATATAAGAGATTGGAATATCAGCATCATAAAACAATATTCCAATATGAATTTTGAAGAGCAACAATCTTTATTCGGACTTTCAAGAATTATTTCAGGAACACTAGAAGACAACAAGACAGTGTATTACGCAGTTAAAAATAAAGAACTTTTAGAAAAAATAGAGACAATGAGAAAAAATGATTGAGGATAAAATAGCTAAAATAGAGAAGATAAGAAAAACTTACAATGGGCTGTATAAAAAACTTCCAGGAGATCAAATCTACGAAGATTGGATCAGACTTATTGGGCCAGCTATAGGTATACTAGTTGCTGGAGGAATAGGTACTGTAATTGTTGGCTATCTTGAATACAAATTTAATTACAAATCAAATGATCTTATAATGCTTATGGGTGTTGCCATAACAGCTCTCGTTGGTTTTGCTAGTGGAATTAGTTTAGGATATAAAATAGGTACTTCATCGAGAGAAAGAATTATAAAAAAGTATAAAGGCTTAATTGATGATAAGGCAGTTACAGTTATAGAACATCCTAATAACTACCTAATTTATAATCGATTAACTCCTAGAATATTTGAAGGTTTGACTAACAAAGAAATAGCGGATAAATGGGTCCCGGATAAAATATGTAAATCTTTAGATAGAAATAATAACTTTATTAGTTCAAAAGATTTTAGTTATTTAAATATTGCTAAACGAGAACAATTGAACGTTTCTATAGAAAAGGTTTATTTAGCTAAATATATTGAAAATGGAAAATCTGGATCTAAAGTAGAATTAGTTACCGGACCTACTAAAAAGATAACACTAGATTATATTAAAAAAACATATTCTAATAAGAATTTATACATTAAGAATGCAAAAGGAACTCTAGAACACTATAAAAATGATTGACGACAAAATAGCTAAAATAGAAAAGATAAGAAAAGCAAAAAATACTTCAAAATGGCTTCCAGGAAGCAAAACTCAATGTATATCTGTATGCACAGGGATTTTTGGAGCTATTGCATTTGGAATTTTAAGCAGTAGTTTTTGGAATAATTATATGGATAATAAGTCATATCCCGTTAATTGGAATCCATCTACTCATTATTTAGAATCTAAGGAATATAATCGTGATCTTGGTTTTTCTCGTTTAACAGCATTGAGTGGAGGTATACTTATTGCTATTGCAGGTATGAAAACAGGAAGTTATCTAAAAAGAAAAATTAGAAAAAACTACAAAGGAATACTTGATGATAATTCAGTTATTGCAGTAGAATATAACAATAACTATTTCGTATATGAAGAATTAGATCCTTCAGTATTCAAAGGATTAGAAAATAAAGACATTGTTAAAAAATGGGAATCATGGCGACCATATAGGTTTTCTGAAACTGGTGAAACTTTCATTGTTTCAAAAGAAGAAGTTTTTGATTCTGATTTTTCTGGTGGAATAAGAACAATTGTAGAGGAAAGAAAACCTTTGAGTACTAAAAAAGAAACATTGAATTATATAAAGGATAAATATTCTGATAAAAATTTATACATTAAGAATGCAGAAGGAATTTTAGAGCACTATAAAAATAGTAATTGTTTACAAACCACCAATAAGAACAAGAACTAACAAAGTCACAACAACTCCAAACAAAACTCCAAAAAGAACTTGCCAAATATTATGGCCTTCTCTTCTTAATTTTAATGAGTGTGCAAGGTTAGGAGATAATCTTTCAAGAATAATCTTTTGTTTACCAACTTCTTGTCTTACTCCAAGAGCATCTCTTATTATTAGAAACGCAATAAAGAACGTTATGAATGTAGTTAATGAAAATCCTGAAAAAAAGAATGAAATTGTCACAAGAGCTGCAACCAGAGCAGAGTGTGAGCTAGGAAAACCACCATCAGTAACTAAATAATAAAAATCAAACTGTTTATTCTTAATAGTTTCAATTACTACTTTAATACCAATAGTTGCACCCCAACCAATAGCTAGAGCAATTAGTGCAATTAAAAAGTTGAATTCCATAAACATATTCACACCTAAGTATTTTATAAAGATTGTGAAATAACACTAGACAAACCTTCATACACTTTATAAATAAAATATTAGTTCTAAATATACAAGTATAATTAAGTAGAACTACGATGATAAGATGTCAGTATTTCACAATCTAAAAAGATTATTTCATACTGAGCATCGTTACTTTTAGAACCATGATAAGATACCAGAAAAAAGAGTTTGCAGATAAGGAAATTAATGCTATTCTTAATCCTTTAGTTAGTGAGTGGTTTAAAAAGAAGTTTAAGAATTTTAGCCCACCACAGAAGTATGCAGTTGTTAATATTCATAACAGAGAAAATGTTCTTATTAGTAGTCCAACTGGAACAGGTAAAACTCTAAGTGCGTTTATGTCTATCATCTCAGAACTAATTTCTCTATCAGAAAATGATTTACTAGAAGACAAAGTTTATTGTATTTACATTAGTCCATTAAAAGCTTTAGGTAATGATATTAATAGAAACTTGAAAGAGCCATTGGAAGAAATTAAAGCTTTAGCTAAAAAGAAAAAAATAAAAGTGGATTTCAGGATAGGAGTTAGAACTGGTGATACTAGTGCTTATGAAAAACAAAAAATGACTAAAAATCCCCCCCATATTCTTATAACAACACCAGAGAGTTTTGCAATCATGCTCTTAGCCCCAGTTTTTAGAAAAAAACTTGAGGGAGTTAGATGGGTTATAGTCGATGAGATACATGCTTTAGCAGATGGTAAAAGAGGAGTTCATCTAAGCTTAAGTTTAGAGTTTCTAAATAATATTTGTAACTTTACAAGAATAGGATTGAGTGCATCTATTTCTCCATTAAAAGAAATTGCAAAGTTTCTTGTTGGAGTGGAAGATCCAAAATTACTAGGAGAAGATAAATTTAGAAAATGTAAAATCGTAGATGTGCAACACGTTAAAGATTACGATGTTAAAGTTTTGAGCCCAGTAAATAATTTAATAACAACTAATTACAAAAGTATTTACGATAATATGTATAAATTAATGGACAAATTAATACAAGACCATAAAACAACACTTATTTTCACAAATACTAGAGCAGCAACAGAAAGAGTAATTCATCATCTAAAAGAAAGGTTCCCTAAAAATTATGCTAATT
>CAYLIL010000037.1:0-8080 GCA_964384045.1 uncultured Methanosarcinales archaeon | reverse complement strand
AAAGCGTACAAAAATAAATGTGAAATTTTAAAAGATATTGATTGTTATCTGTGTTACTTTCCTTTAGGAAAGTTCAAAAAATCAAAAGTTTTTAAGTTTGTTACTTTCTTATCCTCTTTGTGTTTAATAATATAGAAGATTGCAGTTTCATTTATAAATGTTTAGGGTAATTACCTACAAGTGAAGAAAAGCAGCATTATTTATGTAGCTTATATTTAGGAAATACAACATTACGAAAGATAAATTAAACATCAATTAACTTTATAAAGTAAAGATTGTAAGATTTATAACAATATAAACACTATAGTTACACGAAAATGAAGTTCAACAAAAATATAATAGTAACATTAATCTTCTTAATCTTAATGACTAGTGTAGTAAGTGCTACATGTACGTATCCCGGTTCAGGAGATTGGGTTATTTTAGATAGTGAAGATTGCACATTATCTTCAACAACATTAGAGGTATATGGGAATTTAAATATTTCTGGTAATTTAACAATTAATGATAGTACACTAACCATGCATTTAGCAAATGATGGTGACATTAGTGTTTATTTAAAAGCTGGAGGGTCTGGATTATGGATGACAGATGGAAGTGTATTAACTTCTAATGGAACGAAACATTATAAATTCTATGTAGAAACTGCAGATGCGGATGGTATAAATACATTTTCTATAGTTGATAGTTTTATTTCTTATGCTGGTGCATCAGGAAGTACAGGCATATATTTTATGGGTGGTGTACAAGATATTGATAAAGACATAGATATAGATCTTATCAATTCCTCAATTACAAACACATATACTTTATTATTTGAAGGTATTGATGTTGAAGGTATTTTGATAAATAATTCTGTGTTTCAATTAGATAATTATATGGGATTCACACAATATTCACGAAATGTTAATTCAAGAGTTTTAAATTCTGAATTTAATATTGGGAGCGGAAATGGTATAAGTTTTTATAGAAGTAGAGATATATTAATAGAGGGTAATACATTTAAAAACGGGACAGGAACATCCGGTTATTATTTAATTAGTATAGATAATGGTCCAGGCCTAGAAAATATAACAATTCGAAATAATGTATTTGCTAATAGTTCACAAAATGCAATAAGAATAGGAAGATATGCTCGTGATATTCATATTGAAGATAATACTATTTATAATATAGATAATGCTGGTTTAATTTTTACTGATACAACAGCACTTAGTAATGGCATTTATGTTGATAATAACACAATGTATGATATAGGCACATATGGTGTGTATACGACAGTATCATTAAATACTGCTGCACAGAATTATATCTTTACAAATAATAATTTCTCTAATTGTGGAAATTATGGATATTACTTTTTACAATATCCTTATAATCTAAGTATAACAGGGACTAATCTTGTAGATGGTATTAACACATTTTATCTAACTGATATTACAGGAACTGCTGATAATTATTATGAAATAGGTGGATGGTCCTCTAATATAGTCGAGGATTATTCAGAAACAACAAATGGAGCTATTTTTAATATTATTAATTCTGAATATGTATACTTGAACAATATAACAACACAACATGGAAAATCGGGCATTAACTTAATAAATTCAAATAACATAATCTTAAATAATTCTTTTACTAATCATAGTAAAAACGATTCTTCTTATGATCATCATGGGGTTTATTTAGACCAATGTAATAATTGTAGTATCTACAACACAGAAACATATGAGCATGATTATGGGTTTTATTTATATAATGCAACAGATTTGTATGTTAAAAATGTGACCTCTTCAATTAATAGAGATGAGTTTATTCTAGAAAGAGTATATAATTCATATTTTGAAGATATTGATTTATCAGGGCATTATGGATTGGGAGGGTTTTACATTCATTCAACTGCAGAAAATTTAGAAATACACAATGTTGATTTAACAGGGGCATCTTCTACTTCAACTGCAGGAATTATTTTAACACCAGACTCTGCATCAACAACAATAACAAATATAACGTTTTATAATGTTGAAGTACAGGGAACACGAGCAGCTTTAAAAGTTGGGTCAACAACAGATGTTGTATTTTACGATAGTATTTTTAATGCATCAACAATTAGTGGAGTATATAAAGATGTTTATTTTGGTGATGTTGGCGGGACTGTCAATGTAACTTTTTATAATGTTGTGGTTAATGATAGTGATATTGGATGGAGTCAACCAGCTAACCAAAATTCAACATTAACAATTTATACAAACGCAAATATAACAGCATATAGCGATGGTGATCCTTTAAACACGGTCTCTATTTATATAAATGGTTCTTATGAAAATAAAACGCAAGAAACAGATGTGAATGGGAACACAATTTTTTCTTTTTTAACACATATTATAAATGAAAGTAGTGAAACAAACTATTTTAATTATGATATAGAATTAAGTAAAGAGGGGTACACCACAGAAACAGATTCTTTTTCATTAGAAACATTTATTGAAAAACAATATAATATAACTCTACCAACATTTGTTGTAGCTAGTACTTATTCAGATAGAAATGTTAGAACATATATTATAACTGATAATAAAACAATTTCAAATCTAAGAAAAAAAGATAAATTAAAACTAAGTCTAAATAATACAGTATATACATTAAAACTAGAATCAATAACCTCTACAGCTCTTGAATTTTATATATCTGAGTTAGCAGAGTATGTGACAATTTATGATAATAAAAAAGTAGATATTAATGATGATAACATATCTGATTTAATTATAAAAATAATTGAATATGCAGGCAGTTCATTCACAATAAAAACATACTTGCCGGAGAATGTAGTAAATGAAGAACTTACATTAGACGAGGAGAATGATTCTAATGAAGATAATTTACTAGACGATTTAATAAATGAAACAATAAACAACAATGATCAAGAAACAATAAACAATGATGACAATAAAAACAACATCACAGAAAAAGCAAACGAAATAACAAATGAACAAAACTCAAATATTAATAAAAAACTAATAATTCCAATTATTATCGGAATATCACTAATTGTAGCAATCGTATTATACTTGTTTTTTAAGAAGAGAAAATAAAAAAGTCACTTGGAAACACTTAAATCACCTGAAACAGTACTAACATACATTCTATGTAGCCCACCATTAACCATAACTATAGATTCTGTTGTCATTCCAGTAAATTGATTTGTTAAATCTCCACTGCTTGTATCAAAGTCAATAGCAAAGCTAGAATCACTTGGAAGCTTAAACTTAATATCACCTGAAACAGATTCTACATTGATACCCCCTTCTAATTCTGTATAATCTAAATTTACATCACCTGAAATAGAATTTGTAATTGTAGAAGTAGCTGTTAAAGAACTTACTTTTACATTACCAGAAGTTGTTTCTGTAACAAATGCAGATGTTTCTAGATTTGAAGCAGTTAAATCCCCCGATATAGCGCTAAACTGAAAGTTATTTGTTTTAATGTTATTAATATTAGCATCAGCAGAAACTCCTTCAAACTTAAAATCTGCAAACTCGAAATTGCTTACATCTAAGTCACCAGAAATAGTATTTATTTTCATATCAACTATATTCTTTGGTAATGCTACCTTAAGATTAATGTCATGCATTCCGCCAAAGTTAAAGAAAGTTCCCCTAAGAGTTTTATATTCAACAGCAATAGTTACAATATCATCTTCTTGTGTAACTTTTAGTTCTGGTCTTTCATTAATCTTAGAAGTTGTTTGGCCGGTTAGGTAAATTTCTATATTTTCGGAAAGAGATTCTACTATTTCAATGTCAGAACTAACTACTTCTATATTAATTGAATTAACGTTTGCAGAGTCTATTGTTTTATTCTCAGAAACTTGGTATTCCTCTGCGTTTATATCATAACCATTTGATACAAAAAGCAACATTGCAGATGCAGTGATACTTATTATAGCTATTAAGACTAGGATTAAAACTATATATTTTATATTTTTCATTTTTAATTACCTCTAATTATTTTTATGTTTAATTTTAAGTATTTTATTACAAGAGAGAAAAACCCTTTAGATGTGTAATAAGATCCCATAAGCATTAATAATCCAATGCATAGACAACCTATTCCAGCAAAAATAGTTGCTAAAGAAGTTATCCCAAATGCTAGTAAATTAGTGAATGCAGGAATAAGTGGTGCAAAGATTAAGAAAATACCTGTAACAACAAATGAAATTGTTATTGCATATACTCCAATTAATACTCCTATTAATCCGAAGAAAATACCTGAAACAAATACTAAGTTAAAAAAGCCTAACCCAATTATTGCTAATATAGCTCTAGTTACATTTGAGAATGAAGCTTTCTCTTCTGCCTTTTTAATTAGCAAGTTTGCAGACTCCTGTTTTGCAATTGCTTTCGGGCTTCCTAAAGATTTTATTAATTTAGCTTCAGTTCTACCTTTTTTTAGACCTATATTGAAGTGCTCTTCATAGTCTTCTAGGATTTCTTCTCTATCTTCTTTGCTTAAGTTTTTTAATCTTGATTTTAATTCTTTGAAAAATTCTTTTTTATTCACTTTATTTACCTCTTAAGAAAACTTCTACTTTTTTAGTAAAGTTCTTCCATTGCTTTGATAATGATAATGTTCTTTTTTCTCCTTTTTTGGTTAGTTTGTAGTATTTTCTAGGTGGTCCTGTTTTAGATTCTTTGAGATATGTAGTTACATAACCCTCTTTTTTTAATCTCCTTAATAAAGGATATATTGTTCCTTCAGACACATCGATCTTTTTTGATATTTCATTTGCAATCTTGTATCCATAACAGTCTTCTATCCTCAATAAGTTCAGAACGCAAAGTTCTAATACTCCTTTTTTAAATTGTGTATCCATTTTAATTCCTGCACATACTTGTTTATGTTTAGTATTGGGTATTGCAAGGTAGTATATAAATGTTTTGGTTGTGTGGAGTTGTGTAGGAGAATTAAGGTGTAGAAAATAGCAGTAGTTCTATGTTGTTTATTATTTACTATTAGATATTGGAGAAAGTAATACTTATAAATCCACACGACAACTTCTGACAAGATTTATAAATAGCATTTACATAAATAATATAATAAAAATGTCAAAATTAAAGAATCAATATAAAGTTATAGAATTATTTGCAGGGGCAGGAGGTATGGCATTAGGATTGGAAAACGCAGGTATTTCTACAGGCATGTTGGTTGAAATTGATAAAAATTGTGTAAAAACTTTAATTCATAATAGGCCTGATTGGAATGTTGTTCATGAAGATGTAAGTAAAGTGGATTTTACAAATATTTCTGCAGATATTGTTACAGGAGGTTTTCCTTGTCAATCTTTTAGTTTAGCAGGTAAAAGATTAGGTTTTGAAGATACAAGAGGAACATTATTTTTTGAATTTGCTAGATGCATTAAAGAAGTTCAACCAAAAATATTTATTGGTGAAAATGTTGAAGGTCTTTTAAGACATGAAAAAGGAAAAACACTTAATATTATGATAAAGGTATTAAAAGAATTAGGTTATAATATTCAATATAAAATTTTAAATGCAATCAATTATGGTGTAGCTCAAAAAAGAAAACGATTAATTATTGTTGGCACTAAACCAGGTATTAATTTCTCATATCCTGAGCCTTTAAAGGAAATTCCTACTTTAAAAGAGGCATTACATAAAGTTCCTCAATCTGAAGGAACTAAATATTCTGAAAAAAGAAAACAAGTTTTAGATTTAGTTCCTCCTGGAGGTTGTTGGATAAACTTACCTTTAGAACTTCAGAAAGAATTTATGGGTAAAAGTTTTTTTAGTGGCGGAGGAAAAAGAGGGATGGCAAGAAGAATCAGTTGGAATGAACCTTGCTTAACTTTAACAACATCTCCTTCTCAAAAACAAACTGAAAGATGCCACCCTGAAGAAACCAGACCATTTACTATAAGAGAATATGCTAGAATTCAATCCTTTCCTGATCAATGGATATTTAAAGGAAGTATTAGTTCACAATATAAACAAATTGGTAATGCAGTAGCAGTAAAAGTGGCTGAAGCAATTGGTAAAGAAATAATAAACGCTTTGGATGGAAAAACAAAAATAAGTAATCCACAAATTCAAAAGAATTTATCTGAATTTTCTAATCAAGTTCAAGCAACTAAGATTTTCTAAATGCGTAAGTTAAATATGATTTAATTCTATCTTTTTCTGAATCTGAGAACTCATTATTTAACTTTAATAAATTCTTAATTGCTTTAGGTAAAGCATTAAATACTTTAACTAAACTTTCAGAATCCCCTGTTACTAATTCATAAACTTTTTTCCCAGTTAAAATTCTAAGATTCACATCAGGATTTTCCTCTCCTTTTAATTTCCAAACTCGATCTTCAGATTTCCCATTTGCAGGAACTATATAAGAAAAATAACAAATTGAGTCAGGAAATTGTTCTCGTAAGATAATTAATTTATCTCTACATTTCATTTTACTATCAGCATTAACAGTATTATGTTTATTTTTTAATTCAATAAAAACAGAATTATCCTGTTTCTTTAAATCAACTTTACTTATATCCCCAGTTCCTAAATCTACCCAGCCTTCAGATTTTCCAAGAAGCTTTTGATGAAAATCGCCTATTTTATTATTAATAGTCTTATCTTTTTGCCTAATCTCTTCACCTTCAATCCATTCTTCTTGAGTCAGCTCTTTTGAATAACTATCAAAAGCAACCTTAAATGGATCTATTATATTTTTCTGTAAATCAATCTCTTCAACATATGCATCAACAACTAATTTTACGCATTCTAAGAATTCTTCATCAGATACAAAATCAACATATTCATTAACCATCTTATTCTATAATTCATTACTCTTTTTATATTTTACTAAATTAAAAGTCATAATCCCAAAAATTAAGCTTCCCATTAATTTCTACATTATCTATCTCTAAAGGGTTTTCAAGAATAAATCCATATTTCTCATAATCACTAAGTGCTAAATGTTCATTTTGATCATTTCTAAACTCTTCAGGAGTATTATAATGTTTAACATCAATAAGAGTAACTTTTCCGATTATTGCCCCCGTGGGAAGTTCTTCAAACCCATATCTTTGCATTGCTTCTTTATCAAGCTTTTTTGATGCATGTACCAAGAAATCTCCCCTAAATTGAGTATTCCATGATCTTATCTCTATTGATTTCCTTCCAAATATTATTAATTCAGCAAAAGGCTGTTTTATAGATAAAACTTTCATAATAACTATTTGAACACAAGTATTTATAAACATATTTCAATTTATAAGCTATATGTTAACTAAATCAAAATATATGAATGGGTTGCAATGTCATAGACTACTGTGGTTTGCAAATAAGAAACAATTACCCGAAATATCTTTATCTGATGAGCACAAGTTTGCTCAGGGTCATGATTTTGAGGAATATGTTAAATTGTTATATCCTAATTCTATTGATTTAAATAGTTTAGAATTTAAAGAGAATTTAGTTAAAACTAAAGAATTAGTTAATGAGAAAAAGATTATTTTTGAAGCTGGTTTTATGGTTGATGGCTTTTTTGTTAGGTCCGACTTACTTATTCCAACAAGTAAGGGTTGGGATTTGTATGAGATTAAATCAACAACAAAAGTAAAACCACAGCATATACCTGATTTGGCTTTTCAGAAATATGTTTTAGAAAAAGATGGATTGAAAATAAATAAGTGTTTTGTAATATTCTTAAATAAAGAATACATTAAGAAGGGTTCTATAAATCCTGAAGAATTAATAATAATTGAAGAAGTTACTGAAAAAGTAAACCTTATTAAGGATATGGATAAAAATTCTAAAATATTTAAAGAAATTCTTAATCAAGAAACTGCCCCTAACATTTGTATTTCTCAAAAATGTAATAAGCCTTATGAGTGTCCTTTGAAAAATGATTGTTGGGGGACTCTTCCAGAATATAATGTATTACAATTAACTAATTGGAGAGTTTATTGGGAATTATTAGAAGAGGGCATTGAAGATATTAATGATATTCCTAAAGGGACTAAATTAAATTATAGAGATGAATCAATAATTGAATCATTAAAAAA
>CAYLIL010000036.1:0-8206 GCA_964384045.1 uncultured Methanosarcinales archaeon | reverse complement strand
GCTGCCAATGTGATGAAGCGTAACTTAAAGATTGCAACTGTTCCTCCACCACCAATATCAATTTTTCCATTTTCTCCTGTTTGCCACATAACTTTATGTTTATCAAATAAGGTAACTAATTTATGAATATATTCTGTATCAGAGTCATTAGTCCTATACTTTCCTCCTCCACCACCATACTTTTCAACAGAGATTCCTCTGCCTAAAATAGAAACATTTGTATGGTCCTGAACTTCTTTAAAGTTCGGGTTTAATGCAGAAGTTACATCTGCACTCAATAACTCTGCATTCTTCAAAACACAAAATGCATCTGTTTTTAATTTAAGTTTAGTAATTAATTCATTTAAAAAATTAAATAAGAATTTTGATTTTGCTCCTGACTTGCCTTCACTACCAATTTCTTCTTTATCAACAAATAAAGCAATAGCTGTTTCTTTATTTTTAGAAGTAAATAAAGCATTAAGAGAAGTGTAAGCACAAACTCTATCATCCTGGCCATAAGATCCAATTAAAGCTCTATCAAAACCAACATCTCTTGCTTTCGCTGCAGGAACAATTTCTATTTCTGCAGTCACAAAATCTTTTTCAGTAATACCATATCTATCATATAAATATTTTAAAGCTCTTAGCTTTACATGTTCTTTTATTTCTTTATCTTCTAGAGGAAGATTACCAATAATTACATTTAGGTCCTCGCCAGCAATAAACTCAGAAACTTTTTTCTCATATTGTTTTCTTGCAAGGTGAGGTAATAAATCAGATATAATAAAAACAGGATCTTTATCTGATTCACCAATTAAAATCTTTTTCTTTGTTCCATCTTTTAATAGAGCAAAACCATGTATTGCTAATGGCCTGTTAACCCATTGATAGTTCTTTACTCCACCATAATAATGTGTTTTTAGTAAAGCTAAATCAGAATCTTCAAATACAGGTTTTGGTTTTAAATCTAACCTAGGAGAATCTAAGTGACTAGCAATCACTTTTATTTTATTGAACTTTCCAATATTAACTAAGATAATATTTTTATTAGTCTTATAGTAAACTTTATCTTTTATAGTTAGAGTTTTAACCTTTGTAAAATCTTTGTAACCTTTTGCTTTAGCTATTTTTTCAATTTCTTCTACTGCTTCTCTTTCTGTTTTTGCAATATCTAAGAATCTTTTATAATTTTCACAAAAAGCAAATGCTTTCTTCTCATCAACATGCTTCCATGCAGTTTCTTGTTTATAGAATAAATGTTCGTATTTTGATTTCTTAACTTTTTTCTTTGTAACTTTCTTTTTCGCTGCCATTAAAACACCTCATGATTATAATATTGTATATTAAGCTCATAAATTTTAAAAAACTTATGGTTTAAAGAATAAGTAAAAATAATAAAAATGCTCAACAATCTCACAGAGATTCTTGGCACCAAGAAAATAAGATTAAACAATGTCTTCTTCTGCAATAACCATAAAATCTCCCATTGCAATTACTGCACTAAAAGGGATTAATAGCTTGCTTTCCTTTGTTTTTTCTAAATCTAATTTTTCAGTATATGAAGTTGGATTAGCAACTACCATATGAATTAATTCACCTGATCTTGTTTCAAATACAACATCACCAACATCTCCAAACCTTTTACCAGTCTTGGAAACAATTGTTTTTCCGATTATGTCCTTTGAGAATTTTTTTTCTGCATCTGCCATTTTTTTACCTCAACTTTATTATTGTTTACCTCACAACCATCTTTTATAAATATTATGCACAAAACCACAAGTTTTGGCATACTAAAAATCAAACTTTAAGAAAAGTGAAATCTAGTTTCATTTTTCAATTGATTTTTATTATGATAATATAATGATTAGAGCTTCTACTATATAAATATTATGTTTAGAGAGCAGGTAGAAACCACTAAACCTTTATAAATCCAATAAATTCTCTTAAATAATATGAATCAAACAGAAACAGACTATCAGCTGAATGCAAAAGAGAGAAGAAAGCTCAAAGAATTCGTTAAAGAGCTAAGCCCTTATAGAGGTAGGCATACAGAGCTAGTTTCAGTTTATGTTCCACATGGTTATGACCTTGTAAAGATTACTCAGCATTTAGAACAAGAAAAAGACACTGCAAGCAACATAAAATCTACATCTAATAGGAAAAATGTTCAAGATGCCTTAGAAAAGATGATTCAACACCTAAAAGTTGTTGTTCAAAGAACACCACCTCATGGATTAGCTGTTTTCTCAGGAAATATTTCAGAAAGAGAAGGCCAACAAGAGTTTAAGGTTTGGACAATAGAACCACCTGCACCCATGAACCAACGTTTGTATAGATGTGATAAACAATTTATTCTTGATCCATTAAAACAAATGATGGATGATCAAAATGAATATGGATTAGTTGTTCTTGATGGAAGAGATGCAACAATTGCTATCCTAAGAGGTAAAACAATTATCCCTATAAAATCCACTCACTCTGAAGTTCCAGGAAAAATGAGAGCTGGAGGACAATCTGCACCTAGATTCCAAAGATTAAGAGCAGGAGCACTTAATGATCATTTTAAAAAAATAGCAAGCTACATGAAAGATGAATTCTTACCAAGACAATATATTAAAGGAATTATTATTGGTGGACCCGGAACAACTGTTAATAATTTTCTAAACAAAAATCACATAACTGGAGATGTTCAAAAAAAGATTATAGGAGTAAAAGATTTATCATATACAGGAGAATTTGGATTACGTGAACTTGTTGAAAAAGCAGATGATATTCTCTCTAAAGAAGATATTATTAGAGAGAAAAAATTAATGAAAAAATTCTTTTTATTATTATCAATACAAGAAGGTAAAGTTGCATACGGAAAAGATAAAGTTATGCAACTAATAAAAGAAGGTATTGTTGACACAGTTATTCTTTCTGAAGTTTTAGACGACAAAGTTGTTGATGAATTTGAAATGGAAGCAGAAAAGTTTGCAACAAAAGTAGAAGTTATCTCTATAGAAACTACAGAAGGAGTGCAACTTCGTGATATGGGTAAAGTTGTTGCAATTCTTAGATATGATATTGAGAAGTAACGTTATTCTTGAGAAATATAAACTTCTTTTTTTAATGGCTTAAAAACCTTCTATAATCTTTAAGAACGTTTTTACCTTTTTCAAGAACTTCTACCCGATCATCTTCTCTGGAAAACTTCTTTTTAACAAAAGGCACCTTAGAATTAGAGCCATCATCAGTACCACCAGAGTAATCATCGCCCAATCTTCTCTCTGGCACCCATTCCTCTTCTTGTAAAACATATTTTCTTGGATCATCACAACAACATATTCGTTCTAATTCCATTTTTTTAGGAGCAGAATCCTCAGTTTTAGGAATATATGTTTGCCCCATATTTTGACCAGAAAGAAGAGCTAAATAACTTATCAATAAAATTGTTTTTATCATAAAAATATTGAAATCAAGAAAAGTATTTAAATGTTTCTAATTATATTAAAATATGCAATCAATAATTGTAATCAAAAGAGCACTTGAATTATTTCCAGAGAGGAATGAAGCAAGAAGCATTGAAATAAAGTTTTCTAGAGCATTCAAAGGCTATAATGCAAATTGTGCTTATACTTCTTATAAAATACAATTTAGATTAAGCTACATATGGAAAGGTGTTAGTGATGAAATAATTATTGGATTATTACAAGAATTATTTAATAGAATTTACAAAAAGAAAAAACATTCTTATAATATTGATATGTATAATGATTTTATTAAAAAGTCAACTTCTTACACTAAAACAAAAGAAATTGATTTAGAGTTAAAACAAAGTTTTGATAGAGTTAATGAAGAATATTTTCATGGAATGATTGATACACCAAATTTAGTTTGGGGGCAAACTTCATTATGCAAGTTAGGAAGTTATGATTTTATGACGAATAGTATTTCTATTAGCAAAGTTTTAAGGGATGAAGAAAGGTTATTAGATTATGTAATGTATCATGAAATTCTGCATAAAAAAATGCAATATAAAAACTCTAAAGGCAACAAAAGATACCACACAAAAGAATTTAGAGAAAAAGAAGCTGCATTCAACCTTGAGAATGCAGAGAAGAAGCTTGAAGCCTTTCTAAAAAAGAAAAAATTGAAGAAGCTGTTTAGCTTCAGGTAAAAACAACAACCTTTTTCAAAGAAGAAACAATATATTCTATTAATGATTAAAACAGCTAAAGAAATCTATATAGATGTAAAAGAACATCCAGAGTTTATAATAATTGCATTTATTTATCAAGGATTGTTTCTTCTTATAACAAAACTATTATTAGATTTCATAAGGAATATAACAATTAACGAGTTAATCCTTGTTGATAACCAAATGATGGTTAACCTAGATATATTTTATGCTTTCATAAGTGTTAATGGTGTAATAACAATCATTCTTATTCTTCTTGCAGCTTCATTATTTTTAATACAAAATTTTGGGCTAATATTTATTCTTTCAGATATTTATACAGGCAAGAATATTTCTTTTTTAAGAGCATTTAAGAATTCGATAAAAAAATTAAGCATTGCAATAGTAGCAAATATAATAAAATTAATTATCTTAGCATCAATAATAATCATACCAGGGTTTATCATTTATCTTCTATATACAAAATTACAATTAACACCTTTTTTAATTACTGGCTTATTAATCACAATATTTAGTATTTGTTTATTTATCTATTCTTATATCAGAATGATATTTCTTGAACAAACATTATGTCTTGAAAAAAGAAAAATTAAAGACATATTTAATGATTACTTAACCAAAAGACACTTTTGGAAGCTATTTAAAATAATCATATTATTAACAATTAGTTTAATTGTTGTAGG
The DNA here is from genome assembly GCA_964384045.1 of uncultured Methanosarcinales archaeon. Lineage (GTDB taxonomy): Archaea > Nanobdellota > Nanobdellia > Woesearchaeales > CAYZNE01 > CAYZNE01. Next base: position 3,361 of record CAYLIL010000036.1, on the reverse strand, counting down.
AGGAATTGCAACTTGGATTTTAATAACAATAAAGAATATTAGCCTCCAATTCTTAATAAGCCAAAATATTAGTGTATCTTTATTTTTAACATTATGGATTGTTCTTGCAGTAACAATATTACCTCTTATTGGAATAATTTACAATTCAATTCTTGTTAAAGTTATAACTATACTTTATTTTAAGAGTAAAAAAGAAAAAACGCATGTAAATCAAATTACATTAACTGAGATATCAATTAAAATTAAAAAATTTATTAAAAAATATAAATTTGTATTAGTTATTATATTAATAGTTTATATTACTTCTAATATGAGTGTAACATACCCAATTGTCAATAATGGAATAGATAACTTAGATAAAGAAGTTAAAATCTCTGCACATAGAGGGCATTCACAAATAGCACCAGAGAATACTTTAGCTGCATTCAGTAAAGCTATAGCGGCTAAAACTGATTTTATTGAGCTTGATGTGCAACAAACAAGGGATGGCATAGTCATAGTATTTCATGATAGAAACCTTAAAAGGATTGCAGGAATAGATAAACAAGTCAGTGAACTTAATTATTCTGAATTAAAAAACATAGATGTTGGGAGCTATTTCTCAAAAGAGTATAAAAATGAAAGAATTCCAACACTTAAACAAGTTATTAACTTAACAAGAAATAAAACTAGGTTGATTATAGACATAAAACCTAATGGGCCTAACAGCAATATTGAAGAAAAGATTGTCCGAATAATAAAAGAAGAAAATTTAATTACAAATTGTATAGTAATATCAACTAATTATGAATCATTAAATAAAGTAAAGATATTAAATCCCAATATTAAAATAGGATTAATAATTGGAAATCTTATTGGAGCTTATTCTAACATGGATGTTGATGTTTATGTTATCTCTGCACCAATTGTTGGAACTCAAAGTTTTATGAAAAATGCACAAGATAAAGATAAAGAAATATTTGTATATCCTGAATTAAATTTATGGTCAATAAATCCATTAGAGGATGCAAGTAAATTTATAGATTATGGTGTGGATAATCTAATAGTAGATAATCCAGTTAAAACAAAAGAACTAATTGATAAAATGAATAAAAGAACAACATTAGAGAAAATTAATGCAAAGATGTCACGTTATTTTAGTTGAATAGTTTAGAAGAAAGTAAAAAACTTAATAAACAAATAAGATTTCTAAGAAAATATGTTAATTGGAGTGGTAGGAAAAGCAAATGTAGGGAAAAGCACCTTCTTCAAAGCTGCAACCCTGATGGATATAGAAATAGCTAATTATCCCTTTGCAACTATTAAACCAAATCATGGTGTTGGCTTTGTTAAAATTAAAGATGCAGCGAGAGATTTTGATAAAACAGCTAATCCAAGAGAAGGATTTGTGCAGGATAAATACAGATTTGTTCCAGTAGATATGATTGATGTTGCAGGATTGGTTCCAGGAGCTCATGAAGGAAAAGGAATGGGTTCACAATTCTTAGATGATTTAAGACAAGCAGATGCATTAATCCATGTTATTGATGTATCAGGTTCAACAAACGAAAAAGGTGAACCCGTTGAAGTTGGCAGTTATGATCCTGCAAAAGATGTTATTTTCTTAGAGGAAGAGCTGGATTATTGGTATCTTGCAATTCTAAAAAAAGGGTGGGAAAAGTTTGCAAGACAAGTGCAACAAGAACATTCGGAATTACATAAAGCTCTTGCTAAACAATTATCTGGATTGGGTGTTAATGAAAATATGATTAAAGAAGGATTAAGAGAATTAAATCTTGACCCAGAAAAACCAATTAAATGGGAAGAAAAAGACTTACTTAATTTATCTGCATACCTAAGAAAGATAACAAAACCAATGATAGTTGCAGCTAATAAAATAGATATTCCTGGTGCAATAGATAATTATAATAAATTAAAAGAACAATTCCCAAACATAACCTTAATTCCTTGTTCTGCTGAATCAGAATTAGCATTAAAAGAAGCTGCAAAGCAGGAATTAATAAAATATATTCCCGGTGAAAAAGATTTTACTATCGCTGAGCAAGGAGAAGCTAAACTTAATGATAAACAAAAAGTAGCTTTGAATTTTGTTAAGGATAATATTCTTAAAAAATACGCAGAAGGAACAGGTGTTCAAATAATATTGAATAATATTGTTTTTGATATTCTAAAATATATTGCAATCCACCCTGGCGGAGCTAGTAAGTTAGAAGACCAAAATGGAAATGTTCTCCCTGATTGCTTTTTAATGAAAGAAAAATCAACTGCACTAGACTTTGCATTTAAATTACATACAGATTTTGGTAAGAACTTTATCAGATGTATTGATTGCAGAACAAAAATGACTCACGGACGAGACTACCCACTTAAACATCTAGATATTATCGAGATTGCAGCTAACAGATGATCTTAGTTTTAATTAAGATAGATTTAGCCGTTTTTGACCCATCTAAAAAACAATCTTCATCAACAATAGAGCCTATTACCTTCGATGCTCTTAACAATTCTTTCTTTTTATCAAAAGAATAATATTTTGCTATATCAACAACTTTTATGGCTGCTAACTCAAGCTCATTCCTAAAATTCATAAGATTAGAATTAAGAATATAATTATTTTCTGCGATAGCAAAATTTTCTTTTTCCTCAGAATTTAACTTAACAAAACCATTATTCCTATAAAATTTTAATAGATCATAATATGTCCCTTGTCTGACAACCTCCCCATCACTAAGCCTTACTACTGGAGTAACACCAGGAATACAAAAAATATCAGAATCTTGGCCAAACTCTCTATCTACAAATGTTAACAACTTTGATCCCAAACCTTTATGTTGATAATCCGGATCTATTTTTAACAATTCAAGCTTAAGTGCTTTAATCCCCTTTCTCATATTCCGCTCTGCATAAGTATCAGACAACCAAGCATAAGCAACAAGATTTCCTGAATATTTGATTAAGATATATTTATTAATTAAAAGGTCAGAAGCTATCTGCGCATTAAAAACATCAAATGATTTATTATAACCATCAATTTTAAAAAGAGAATTATCAACAAGTTCAATATTATCAAATATTTTATTATGCATATAAATCATAAAAAAGAAGAATGAAATGTTATTTTTAAATCTTTACTCTTTAATCAATCTATACTTCTTTAAGAATTCTGTATAAGTTATGAAGTCCTCAGAGTTCTTGAAATCCTTTTTCTTCCTTGGTTCTAGTTGATTAAGCCAATGATTAACAGATTTAAATACAACCTTTACATCTTTTAGAACTTCAGAATTTTTTTCAATAATATCTTTCTCTAATTGCTCATCTTCAAAATCATCAACAAGATTTTTTCTTCTCATCCAACCAAAAA
>CAYLIL010000035.1:0-8245 GCA_964384045.1 uncultured Methanosarcinales archaeon | reverse complement strand
TGAACTAAGTTCAAATCCTTTAGAAAAATATAGGTCACAAATATATTTTGGCCATATTAAGCCTCTGTTGGGAGTTGATCCCACGATCTTCAGCTTACAAGGCTGACGCATTAGCCACTATGCTACAGAGGCAATATATAAAAGAATAATAATGGATTTTAAAAATTTGATGATATTACTTATTAGCTCTTTGAAAAACTAGAAGATCTTCTGTTGTAAGTTTTTCTCTCTTCTTTATTTTTTCCTTTACTTCAGCTGATTTTTCCTTAATTATTGCAGCTTCAGCCTTTTTAGCAAAATCCTTTAATTCAACATTATTTAATTGTAATACCTTTTCAGATTCTTCTTTTTCTTTAAGTAATACTTTAAGTTCATTATTTTTTTCTTTAAACTGATCTTTAAATTCAGTAAATTTATCAAAATAACCTGCCTCAATTTTCCTCATATCCATAATTTCTTTAGAATTAGCAATAAAATCTTCACTCAAATCATATTTTTGATTATTGTCTGCTTTTAATTTATTTAAAGTGCCAGATTTCTGACCTTTTAACATAGAAATTTGTTTTTCTTTTTTAGAAATTTCAATCCAAAATTTATTAATATCAGCCATTTGTGAATAAAACTTTTTTAACTTTTTAATTTCTTTATTTACTTTTTTCTCTTGTTCGAATCCCATTGCAGAAGTTTCAAGAGCATACTCTAAGGTTTGTATTTTCTTTTTAATAACAGAAGGAGGTTTAGTTATTCCATGTTTAGAACAACCATCACGATATTTTTGTTTTAAGTTTTTTACATCGCCAATAAGTTTAGATATTTTATCTGAAACTTCATTCTTAGTAGAATTTAAAGTAACAACTTCTTTATCTATATTATCAACCTTACTTTTAGAACTTCTTAATTCATTAATCTTAGCAAAAATCTTTGTAGAAATTTCTCTCTTTTTCTTAAACCAAGATTCTTTTTGTGAATTAAGTTTATTCAAAACTTGCTTTTTAGCTTTAATATTTTTCTTTAAAGATTCAAAGTTATCTAAAAGTTTGTTTATTTTGCTCTGTTCTAACATATAATCACTCACATTAAAATTATTTAAAATAAAAAATTAAAAATCGAAAAAATCGAAATTAAAAAAAATTATCCGAATAGTGCACCTAATCCTGCAGCTGCGTTAGATTCTTCTTTTTTAGCTTCTTTTTTATCTTCTTTTTTAGCTTCTGCTGCGGGAGCATTTGCAGATGCTGCAGGAACTGCTGCAACTGGAGCTGCTACTGCTGTTTTAATAGCTTCTTCAATATTAACACCATCAAGAGCTGCTACTAAAGATTTAACTTTAGCTTCATCTACTGTAACTCCTGCTGCCTCAAGGACTTTCTTGATTGCAGCGTCGTTTATTTCTTTGCCTGCTTTATGTAAAAGCACTGCCGCGTAAACATATTCCATTTTGTTTTCCTCCAATATAATTATTAATTATTTAGCTTCTTTAGGAAGCTGAACATGAACATTAGTTGCACCTGCATGAGCTTCTGATAAAATCTCGTGCACAGTTTCTTTATTTACAATCTTAGAATGTTTCGCAAGACCTTTTGCATGTCTTGCAGCTTTACCAACAAGATGATGTATTGTATCTTTAGTTGGATGTGCAACAAAAATTGCTAAGTTATGACAATCAATTGCAAATAATTTAATATCGTTAATATATTTTTCTTCATCAATATCTAAAACAGATTTGTCAAGAATTTCGCCATTTTCATATGCTGCAACAAGGTCCAGACCAATTTCTAATGGTTCTACACCTAATCTTAAAAGAACAGCAGCTAATTGTTGAGAAATTATATCCCCTTCTTTTGCAACTAAACTATCTGCTTTGATTACTACCTTACCAGCGTCAATACCTGCTTTTATTTTACAAGCACCTAATTCTCCAATAATTGGTCCGGGTGCAAAACCAGTTGCTCCAGCAGGAACAATAATATCTGACGGTGCAGTATGACCTGCTTTAATTGGTGCAGAAGATTTATTCTTTTTTAGAATTTTAAATAATTTGAAAGGATTATCATTGCTACATAATAATGCAGGCATTCCTTTTAAGTTATCAACAAGTTTAGATATTCCTTTCTTTTTTGATTCTTCTTCTTCAAGTGCAATTTTGATAATTCTTTTTTTTGTCATAAATATTTCAACAGTTCCTTTTAACTGAGCTCGCATATTTTGAAGTTGCTTAGCAGTAAGGTTTTCCATATTTACAGCAGCAATAACATTATATTTCTCAATAAGTCTTTTTGCATTTGCAACTGCTTTCTTCTTTGCTTCTGAAATTTTTGGTTTATATTTCTCAGTCATCTTCAGTCACCTATTACTTATCAAGCTTTAATGGCTTGCTCATAGTTAATTTTAAATTAATTGCTTTAATATTTGATGCCTCCTTAGGCAAATGATGGATTATTTGATCAATTATACTAGTGATATTTTTAATTAAATCTTCATCTTTAAGATCTTCATTTCCTACTGTAACATGCAAAACAGGAGACTTAGCAGTTTTTAATCTTACTAAAGATTGTAATTTTTCAACAACAGAAGGAACATTTCCTTTTGGTGGAACAACACAACCAGCTTTAGGATTAGGCATTTTACCTCTTGTTCCTAGAATTCGTCCAAATTTAGCTGCTACTTTAACCATAATATTAGCTTGGGCTATAAAATAATCAAACTCATTTGCTAATTTTTTAATTGCTTTTTTATCATATTTATCAAAATCCGGTTGGGAAATAACTTTATCACAAGACTTTTTTGCTTGATCTGCAAGTTCAGAACCAACAAAAGCACAAACTTTTCTTTTCTTAGTTGGTTTAACAGGTAAAGAAGTATAAAAATCTACATTCTCTGCAGGCTTTTTTAAGTCTAAATCTTTTAAAGTAATTATTAAATCAACACTTTGAGAAAAACTTCTTTTTTTAGATTTTCTTAATTCCTGCAAAACTTTTGAAATTGTATCTTTGTTCATTTATGTCTCCTCCTACCAAAGTAGTATAACGGATTGATTGTCAGTTATAATAATTAATATTCCTAAGGAAAAATATTGTATTTATAAAACTTTTGGGTTTAGTACAAATTTAATATTACTAACAAATTCTTAGAATAGTTACTAAATCTAGTTGTGTATATGCTAAATCCATATATTATTTAGCACACCAGTATACAAAATAGTAACATTTATATATAAGTTCAACCTAAGTAAGTAATATAATTAAAAAAAATGGTAATTTTATTTGATCAGTTCAACCTTCCTGATGATGTGTATGAAATAGTATTTGCTACAGCACAACAAATAGAAGTAGCTAAACTTTTAGTTCAAGAAATGAAAATGCATGAAGGAGAAATAGGCAAAACTCAAATGTCAATGTTTGCAACTACCCTTCATGAAGGTATAACAATAAAAACAGATACTGGCAGAATAAAAGGTTTGAACAAACCTAAAAGAATATCATATAATAAAAGACAGTTTTATGATAGAATATTAACCCCAATGAAAACAATGGGACTAATAAATTATGACAATTTCAAAAAAACTTACAAGTTATCAGAAAAATTTAATAAAAATATGATGCGAATTGGATTGATGTGGCTCCAAGAATTAAGACGAAGTCCACTCGGGATAAAGAGATAGTGAGAAAACAATGTGGTGGGTTGGACATAATAATCATGTTCATCTTAAAGTTAAGGCTCTTCGCCTAATTTCTAACACCCCTAACCCCCAAGAAATGAAGAGCCTTTCTTTTTCTTTTTTAGATTAAATAAAAAGGATCAAAAATTTAATTTTTGTTTTCTTTTTTAGATTAAATTATATTTCTACTTTCCATTCACTAAGAAAAATATCTACAAATTTATGCATATATTCTATTCTAGAAGTAGCCATAGCTTTTGCAGTAGAAGTATTCATATTCTCACCCAACTTGAATAACTTGCTATAAAAATGATGAACTACAGAGGAGCTATTAGAACTTTCATCATGACACTCATTAGAAATAGAAATATCAGGATTCCAAATAGGCATATTATGCAAACCCCCATAAGAAAAAGCCCTAGCGATACCAATTGCGCCAATAGCATCTAAATTATCAGCATCTTGCAAAATTAATGTTTCAATGTCATCAACAGTTTTCCCTTGTTCTGAAAAAGAATATTCTTCATGAAATTCAATAGCGCGTAAAATAGCAGGAATTTTCTCAGAGTTAACCTCTGCCCGAATCAACATTTTATTAACAGTATCTAAAGAATCTTTTGGCAAACAATAACTACCTTGTTGAACTTGTATTATTCTATGAACATCATGCAAAAAAGAAGCAACTCCGATTACATACTTGTCTCCCCCCTCTTTAAATTGTAATTTTAAAGCAAGATTATGAACTCTTTTGAGGTGATAAATATCATGACAAGAATCAATAGTGAAATAATCCTGAACAATTCCTTTTAATCGAGACATAAGTTGTTCCATAAGAATTAGAAATTAAAACTAGATTATAAATATTTCTAATAACTAAAACTAATCATCAACTGTGAATAACCTAGAATCTTTAACTTTAAATAAACCAATTCTAGCACCTGCATCCAACCAAGCGTGAGCGTAGTTCAGTGCTCCGAATGCAAGAACAAAATCTTTTTTCTCAAATGCAAAATGTTTTGCATCATTAAAATAAGAAACAGCCATTAATAAAAAATCATCCACTTTATCTTTATTATTCTCGTCAATAGGTGAAGAATTAACTTTTGCAAGCGCTTCTGAAGTAATTTTAAAATAAGAATCTAATTTTTCTTTAGTTATTTCACTATTAACATTAGAAATAGAATTAAGTTTCTCTATATCTTCGTTAGAATAATAATTTTCCATTATCTTTTTCTCTTTAGTATTTATTTTTATTACATCTTAAGGCAGTAATCTATTTCTTTCTCTTTTACTGCCTTTCGCTCAATTAATCTTATTTTCCTTGGTTCTGCAGACCCGTAAGGTACAACCCCCTGCAACGAACTCAATTATTTATTAGAATGAGCTCACTTTAAGGCAGCAATTTATTTCTTTCTCTTTTTTGCGTAATGGTCATGATGATGTATCATTAATTCTTCAAAAGCATCTTTGTCGTGTATAGAAAGATTACTTAAACTAGCAACTGAAGCAATAAACATCACAATAAAAACAACCATGAATGCAAAAGCCCAAGAAGGCAATATTTCTAACATTAATGCACTAATAATAAAACCCATCATGCTTACAAGCATATATGTACTATTTAATGGTTCACGTCTAAACATTTTTTATCACCTTTTATTCCCAAACATAAATATAAATTTTTCCAGGATTATTATCAGTAAATTTAATTAACCTTTCAGTTGAAATTAAATTTTGTCCTGTAAGTAAATTTATCTTAGATTTAGGTCTTGAAATAGTTTGAACAGAGTTACCCTCACAACAATCTATTACAGTATAATCATCACCAATAATTTCAAGAGTTACTTGAGTTCCTTTTGTTTTATAAGCACATAAATTCATAGCATTAACAGGATAATTTTCATTAGCATAAAAATTACATGTGTCTGTTGCATTTGCAAAACCTTCACATTCAGGATTACATCTATTAAATGAATCTGTACAATCAGCATGACATATTCCTTTAGGTAAATTAAAAGTATAGTCTAAAATTCTAGAATCTCCTTGATCATTTGTTATTATTTCTTCAACAACATCAGCATCATACCCATTTTTTGATGCAACAATTGTAACATAAGCTTCACCCCTACATCTAGGAACAACAAAATCACCTTGAGTTCTAGTCATTTTTGAATAACGATTAGCAAAAGGGGCAGTATAATCAATTCCATCAACAAGAGATGCTAAAGAAATACTAGCACCAACTAATGGTGTAGATGTATCAGCATCATTTATAGAAAAATGAAATGTTTGTCTACAAGCAGGATTAGTATTTAATGAATCATAATAATCCATACAATCGTCAGTTCCTAAAAATTTATTTCCATCAAGACAGGCAGGATTAATATCACAAACAGGGCAAGCAGGACAAGGTTCAGCAGGCAAATCATCATTAAAACAATCTAATGAAATAAGTTCTTCAGTTGTGCAATTACCAAAATAACAATAATTAGTTTCTTCACAGAATTCTTTACATCTACAATTATCTTCAAAAGTAGCTACTACTAGTGAAACAGTTAATAAAAATATTAACATTGAAATTAATATAAATTTATTTTTCATTTAAACACCCCTTTTAGGTAGAATACCTAATTGTCTTAGCATATAATTATATAATGAACCTTTTTGTTTTTTTAATTTTTTTACGTAACTCTTACCTAGGAATTTCTCTGCAATTGTGTAATAACGATTAACATTATCTGTTTTATAAGTTTCAAGATAAATTTTTCCTTTAGTCGTAGACTTAACAAATTTATTATCGTGCTTAATTACACCTATTATTGGTAAACCTAAAAATTTTTCTATTTTAGGCTTATTAAGTTTACCCTTAGCTTTATTTATAATAATACCAATAACATGAGTTTTTAATCTTTTGCAAGTGCCAATTGTTTTAAGAGCGTCAGCCATTGCACCTTTATCTGTATTTGTAACAATAAGTGCTTCATCAACAACTTCTAAAACCTTTTGTGTTTCACTTCCAAGAGTTGCAGCAGTATCAACAAGAACAAGATTTGCATAATCATCAATATTCACAATTGATTCTCTTAATTTATTAAAATTAAGATCTTTAATTCCATCAACAGAAAGATCGCTTGGAATAAATTTTAATCCAGATTTATGTTGGTGAATTGATTCAGAAATATGAGCTTTACCTTTTAGAACATCATTAAGAGTTTTTGCTGTTTTTAACATTCCTAAATATAATCCAAGATTAGGAGTAGTAATATTACCATCAATCAAAACTACATTAACACCTAATTTGTATAGTGCAAGACCAAGATTTAGAGTTGTTGTAGTTTTTCCTACGCCCCCTTTTCCCGAAACAACAGCAATTTTATGTAAATGAACCATATTAACTCCTTAAACATTAGACTCTGACTTATTAAGTGTTTCAACATATTTATAGAAACTTATGAGTACTGCATAATAATGAGTAACAAGATCAATATCAACTTTAACTTCTTTACCATTAATAATTGTTATCATTGCAACAGGCCTCCTATACTCAAATTCTTTTTGTACATTTTTAGCCTTAGATATTTTTCTTAAAAGAAGATAGACCTGCATATTTTCAATAACTTGAGGTTCATTATATAAAGATTCAACCTTTTTAACTTTTTCAAGAAGTGGAAACTGATCAATTGCTTCTTGATCAAAACCTTGAATTTGAAGTACAGCATTAATCATAGCTTCATATGAAGCAATCATACGAAGAACAACATTCATCAATACATCTGCAGTCCGAGTATATTTTAAAGTAACATAAACTTGATGTTCAACCCTCTTAAGTTCTTCTTGAGCATTTTTAATATAATCTGTGCTCTCAGAATCAATTTCATCATCATAATAATTTCTTACCATTTTATATATTAAAAAATGTTTTGAAGATTTATAAAGTTATTCTTTAATAAATAATTATATATAATAAAAAGAATATAAAGAGCAGCATATGAAATGCAAATAATAAGTAAATTTTAACCAACAATACCATCAATTTCTTTATCAACAATCAAGAATTCTGCATCTGTCTTAAGCTTTTTATTATTATGCAAGACAGCATTATCTTTTGCAGTTATCTTTATTGAGAAAAACTGATCAATATTAATTTGTTTTCTAGGTTTTGATTCTTGACCTTCAAGATAAACTTTATCTCCTGGCTTTGAATTAGGTGCAAGAATTAATCCAACTTCTTCCTTTCCTGCAGCAAGCAACATCCCTTTACTTTCAATGCCACGAAGTTTAGCAGGTTTCAAGTTTGTAACAACAACAATATTTTTACCAACTAACTCTTCAGCAGAATAATGTCCTACAAGACCAGAAATAATTGTTCTTTTTTCATAACCTAAATCTAATTCTTCAATATAGAGTTTATCTGCTTTAGGATGTTTTTCAACATTAATAATTTTTGCAACTCTTAACTCAATATCACTAATTGTAATATTTTTACTTTGTTGCCCAGAAAATTTGTCATGTAATTCATTAATTTGTTTATCTTCTAATTTCTTGAATAATACTTTTGGTTTATTTATTTTATGACCAACTTCAATA
>CAYLIL010000034.1:4968-8338 GCA_964384045.1 uncultured Methanosarcinales archaeon | reverse complement strand
AAACATAGAACTAGGTATTTGTAAATTTAAATTCTCAAAGCTATCGCTAGTATCATTAATTTTAATTTTCAAACTATTTCACCCAAAAACAAGAATTACTTACACTGTAAGTATTTATAAACTTTTTCTTATATTATATAGAATAATATATCTTTATACTATAAGTTATAATTTAGTATATATACAAAATTATATATTATACTCACATTGTAAGTATAATAATAAAGTAATAATATATAAAGTTTTATTATTATATAAGAAGATTACTTACATCGTAAGTATTTATTAATGTTTTGGTGAAAGGTAGAAAAAAATAACAAATAAGAAAAATAAAATTAAGTTTTATAATTTTTTACTTCAGATTCTAAATTTTGTTTTCCAAATTTAGATTTAGTAGCCTTAACAACTTTCTTACCTAAAGAATACAATCCCTCAATAGGATTAGTTGCAGAAGGCTTACCTTCCTTCATCTCACCCAAATTATAAAGCCCAACAATTGTATTCACTCCAGGAAAATAAGCACCAAGTTTATCTCCATCTTCATCAGGGTCCCAATAAGGTGTAAGCTTTACCATTCTAGCAGAACTATCCCACAGTAACCCAGCACCATAAATAAGCGCATTTGATTCAGAAGAAGGAATAGAACTAATTACCATTGCACAACCAGCAGCAAACTCATAAATAGATGCAACACCAGTAGATATACCTGAATTAAAACCAAGTAAGTCATAAGAAAAATACTTCTCAACCTTTTCTATAATTTCACCAGGAACGAGAGTAGTAACAATGGGACCAACCACACCATTCATCCAAACATTATTGATAACATTAGCAATATTTTTGATTGTTTTATTCATATTTTCGCCTCTTTTTATAATTAATAATCTTAATTTTAATAACTATATAAATCTAATATATATAAAGTTTTTGGTTTTATAGCTACTTAATAGTAATAACACATTCCTTAACAATCTCAGAAACAATAGTGATAATTTGAATAATAAGCAAGATTTAAATAAATTGAAGTATTTCTAATAAATATGAAAAATATGGAAGAATTCATAGCTGTTTATTATCAACTAAGCAAATCCGAAGTGGAAAAAGCAGAAGTTAGAGCACGAGTTTTCGAAAGAAATCCAAATACACATACAAGTACACTTCATCAACCAATAAATTTAGATAGAAGATTACCAACTACTACAGAAAGTTTAAATAAAGACTCAATTGATTTTAATGCAAAATTAATAAAAAATTATAAAAAAGATAATGTTATTGCAATTGACATAATCTCCAACGAGAGAAAATTAATTGCTAGATATTTAATGGTTTCTGAAAATTCTAGAAGTGGAAATGACTCAAATAGCAGCTATAAATATTCTAAAGGAGTAAGCTTTTTTATGAGCTGGCTAGGAGATAAAGTTAAAGTTTATACTATTGAAGATTTAATTTAGAAATAAACAAAATTTAAATACTTAAGAGGGTTTACAAAAAACATGGAAGAATTTATAGCTGTTTATTATCAATTGAGTGAAGATGAATTATATACTGAAAATAGAAGAGAAGGAATTTTAAGTGCTAATCCAGATAGCCAAAGTTATCACTTATTTCAAATTTTTAATCGAATAAACTTAGATGAAAGAAATCCAACATTTTCAGAAAGTTTAACAAAAGAAGAATTAAATTTAGATTCAAAAATAATAAAAGAAAATATAGAAAAAAAGATATTTGCAATAGACATACTTTCTTCAACCAGAAAACTAATTGCTCGATACTTATTGCTTCCAGACAAAAAACCATGCATGACAAGTTCAAGCCAGATTAACTACTACATTTCTAAACACATTAATATACGTATGAAATGCCCACAATATATAAACAACCCAGGAGAAAAAGTTAAATTTTATGAACTTGAAAATTTTGAATTTATATTGAGAGAATAAATATTATCACTTCTTAACAATCTCAGAAGCAGCAGGAATAACTCTAATAAATTCATCAAGGTCAAGTTCTGATGCAAATTCATATTTTAATATTTTAGCAATCTCACTCGTTTTTTGTCTACCAGGAATTAAATTAAAATATTTCTTACAATAAACTTTTGCAGCTTCTTCAGGGCCAACAAAAATTCTTCCAGAGTATTCAAAATCTTCAATTTTATCATAAACCCCCACACAAAAATCAAGTTTATTTTGAATATAATTTGTTTTACCTCGAATCATAAAAGCACCTTTTCCAAGATGTTCACCTGCATTCGCAGTTTTTGTAACTTGCTCTGGTTTAACATAAAAAATATCTGCATTCCCAAACCCCTTCTTCCAAGCTCTAGAGTAAGCAAGAACAAAATCTGCACACTCTGAAATATCTTTCTCAGAAATTTCTTTTTCACAAGAATTTTTCTTAATAACAACGAATGGACTTCCAGCCATATCAGAATGAAGAACAAGATCTTCTTTATCAGTATGTTTTTTTATTAAATCTTCATTAGTGCTTGAATCTCTTCCTGCAATCACGAAGAACCCTTCAGAAGTTAGGAACCATCTAAATTTCTCAAACCATTTTCTTTTAACTCTCTTAATTTTAACAACCTGTTTAAGCTTTTCTATTGGCTTATCTTCTAGTTTAGCAATTTTATTGTTAGTTATACCAATTGCTTTATTTGCACCAGGAATCTTCTTTCTAAGCTTTTTAGCTTTAGTAAAATAAATCTGTGCATTCTCGTCAAGAGTTTTATTTAATTTTAGACTTAACTTCATATTAAAGAATAAGCCATAATTCTTTAAAAATCTTTATAAAATTGAGATAATATCTAAGCTTATGCAATACAAAATTAAAGAAAAACCAGAAGATTTTATTGTAAAAGAAATCACAAATAAAGTTTTTAACAAAGTTAATGGAAAATATCTAATTTATAAACTAAAAAAAACTTCTAGAAACACAGAAGATTGTATTCAATTCTTATCAAAAAGTCTATACATACCAAGAAAACATTTTGGGTTTGCAGGAGCAAAAGATAGAAATGCTATTACAGAACAATTTATTTCAATTATTAATAAAAACAATAAAAATAAAATTGAAAATCTAAAAAGGGCAGAAAACTTTTCTTTAGAATTTGTTGGTTATTTAGATTCACCTTTATCCTTAGGAGATTTACAAGGAAATAGTTTTGAAATAGTTATTAGAAATATAGACGATAAAATAGAAATAAGTAAACACAATAAGCCTTACTTTATAATAAACTATTTTGATGATCAAAGATTTTCAAAATCTAATAAAGAAATTGGCAAAGCAATTATAAAAAAAGATTTCAAACTAGCTGTTGAATTATTAGTAAATCAAAATCAAATAAATAAAGAATTAATAGAAACTTACA
>CAYLIL010000034.1:0-4958 GCA_964384045.1 uncultured Methanosarcinales archaeon | reverse complement strand
TACAAAAATGACTACATAAGAATAATTAGAACTGTTCCATTAAAAATATTAAAATTATTTATTCATGCTTACCAATCTTTCTTATTTAATGAAATTTGTAAAGAAATAATTAAAAAAGAAGGTTACCCTTACAAAGAAGTTGATTATTCACAAGGAAAATTATTCTTTTTATTTAAAGAACCAAATAATTGCAAGATTCCTTTGCTAGGATTTGGCTCTGAAACTTCTGAGCATCAAAGTATTGTCGATGAAATCTTAGAGAAAGAAAAAGTTAGCTTAAGAGACTTTATAATAAAACCTATTCCAGAGTTATCAGGGTTTGGTGCAGAGAGAGAATTTATTGCAAAAGTTAATGACTTTGAATTAGAAAAACAAGAAGACAACACTATAAAAGTTAATTTTTATTTAGAAAAAGGAAGTTATGCAACTATTGTTATTAAGAAAATTATGACAGCATAATTACTATCCTAAAGTGAGCTGATTCTAAAATAAGAAGTGAATGCGTAGTTGGGGTTGCGCCCTACGGGCAAACAGCATAATGGAACAACATTTAGATTCAGCGAAAGATAGCAATTATGACAAAGCATTAACAATATCTTCAGTTATCTTTTCTATTTCTTGCTCACCATTTATTTTAACTATTTTATCTTTAAATAATTCAAACATTGGTTCTGTTTCTTCATGATAAATTTTTAATCTATTCTTAATAAATTGAACTTCAGAATCATCTGCTCTTTGAACTAAATCAACGTCGCAAACATCACATTTACCTTCTTGTTTAGGTTTTAATGAAGAATGTAAATAATTATATGATTTGTTACATTTAGGGCAATGATATCTTGCTTGTAATCTTTTTATTGTTTCTTCTTCAGAAAGTTCTATTAAGATTACTTTATCTATTGCTAAAGTTTCAATAGCAAACGTTGCCTGGGCAATATTCCTTGGATAACCATCAAGAATTACTTTCTTTCCTTGATCATTTAATTTTAGAACTGTTTCTGAAACAAAATCATTATTTATATTATCTGGAACTAAACTATGGCCATCATTAATCAAGGATGCAGCTAGTTTTCCAAGTTCTGTACCTTTTGCTATTTCAGAACGAAACATTGCACCAGTAGATAAATGCACATAATCTAGCTTTTCTGCTATTATCTTAGCTTGAGTTCCCTTCCCAGAGGCCTGAGGACCTATAAATACTAGATTCATACAATTATGATTAGATGGTCTCTTTTTATAGTTTATCTTTATACTACATTAAAGATTAGCCAATACAAACACAAAAACAAACTTTTGGTCATTAATAAACCATTATATTTATAAATACTCCAAATTTCCAATAAAAAATGGTAAAATTAAGAAAAGGTGTAGCATATAGAAGCGTTCAGAACCCCTACACAAGAAAATCAAAATATAGAAAAAAATCTTTTGTTAGATCAATTCCTACTAATAAAGTAGTTAAATTTGACATGGGTGACTTACAAACAGATTTTCCAGTTCAAATATTACTAAAATCAAAGCAAGATGTTCAATTAAGACACAATTGCTTAGAATCAGCTAGAAAAACAGCTTTAAAATTATTAGAAACAAAATTAGGAAAACTTAATTTTAGATTAAAAATAAGAGTTTATCCACATCATATTCTTAGAGAAAACTCCTTAGCCTCAGGTGCAGGAGCAGATAGAATGAGTACTGGAATGAAAGCTGCATTCGGTAAGGCTGTAGGGATTGCAGCACGTGTATTTACAGATCAACCTGTAATGGAAGTTGCAATTAAAACAGAACATAGACCAGAAGGTATTCTTGCGTTAAAGAGAGCTTACAAAAAGCTTCCTGGAAAATATCTAATTGAAGAAGTTCTTAAGAAATGATTTTTTCTGAGAACTAATACTATTAAGATAAGCAACAAATTCATTAGAATAATTTTCTAAAGGTTTAGGAGCATTCTTCATTTCTACATTGAAATTATCCACTACTTCTTTAACTTTAGAATCAATAACTTCTTTATTTTCTCCTATAACAGCAAAGATAAAATTATAATCTTTATCTGAATTATTCAGCTTTGAAAATAAAGAAAGATAAACACTATCTTTTACTAAATCAAGGTAACCTAAGGTTATATTATCGTCTTTCTTAGGCCAAAAAAAATAACCAGAATAAGATTTACTTATTATATCACATAAAGATTTATCTAAATTACCAACAACAACTCTTTGATCCATAAATAAAGAAGAATAAGAAATAATTAAAAAAGCTATCGGTTTAGAATAACTTAACTTTTTGTGATTTTTTAGGCCTGTTGCCCCTTTGAGAATATCTACTTTTTTCTTTCATAGTAGCTCTATCATTCCTAAAAGAAGGCCTCCACCTGTCAAGTAAATCTTCATTTTCTTTTTTATGAGGATTCTCATCAGGAAGTTTAATAGTGTTTATAGACTTTATTCTATCTTCTACTCCAGAAGGATATTTCTTTTTATTGCTTTTTTTAACATCTTTTTTCTTTGATTTTGATTTTTTACTCATATTAATCACCTATAAATATAATAATCTAAAGAGGTAATATCTTATTTATAAAGTTTAAGGTTAAATAACTTTATAAACATTCTTTCTAAAGTAAGCTTAATGGCTAAACATAACTTGTTCACACATATAATATACGATATAAAGAAATATACTAAATTCTCAAAGGAAGAATGGAAACAAATGCTTTTAGTTACTTTTGCAACTGCTTTTGTCTTTACATTTAACAAATGGGGAACAATAAGATTTGATTTTGAAAGAGGTTTAGCTAATTTACTACTAGCTTTTGTTTTTGTAGGAATCTTTTGGATTGGACAAATATATCTTAAAAAGATTATTGCAACTAAATTAGGATATGATACAAATTATGAATGGTCTTTGCCAGGAATTATAATTACAGTTCTAATTGCATTTTTATCTTTTGGGTATATTCCTATTTTATTATTAGGAACAACTAAAATTGCACAGAATGACAGAAGAAGATTAGGCAAACATAGATTTGCACTAAATCAAAAAGATATTTTTAGAATTCATGCTTATAGTTATCTACTTAATTATTTAATAATATTAATAATTCTTGCACCAATTTATATTGCAACACATAGCTTATTTATTAATTTCTTAATAAAAATTAATCTTGCGCTTATATTTTTCCCACTAATTCCAGTTCCTAAGAATGACGGGATATATTTATTTTTTGCATCTAGAAGTTTATATTTTTTAGTTCTTGCATTTGTAGTAATAATGTCATTACTAATTCTTTGGGCACAAATATTTAGTTTTATAATTGCATTAGTCCTAGGGTTAATCTTCTGGCAATTAATTATGAAGATATTTAAGATTTAGAAAACTTAAATGTTATTAATGCTGATAAATAATACTATTTTAACTCATTTTGTTTAGTTGTGTTTTGGATGTTTTACTCATTCTTCTCATTTTGAATAAACTTAATCTATCCAAAGATTTAAATAGTACTAAAGATTTCTATTAATTTATGAACAAAGAACTAACTAATAAAATGATTACTGACGTATTAAAAGCAGTAAAATCGGCTGATCTAGAATCAAAATTACCAAAATCACATTTTATTGATACAGATAATCCAACACTTACCCAATTAGATGGAGCCCCCCTTTATACTGATAAAGAAAATTATTCTTTTCAATATCAAATATGGTTTCCGATTATAAGTAAGGCGAGTAAAGAGGAATTACACTACAGAAAAGTTGGGAAAGTTCTACCTCCTGTTAATGGTTATTGCATAGTAAATAAATGTAACTCAAACCAATATAATCACAGTACTTATGATTTTAAAATTCATCTCTTAAAGATTGAAACTTCAACAGCTAGTGTTCAATTTCCTAAATTTTAATAAAACTCATTTTACTTTGTAAATAAACTTATCCAGCATCTTTGGTGCTTTAAGCCTACGTTTCTGATGTTCTGCAAGAAACTCATTTAACTTATCAATAAGAATTTTCTTTAATTCTCCAGAAAGAAGTTTACCAGATTTGTAATCTGCATAAATCTTTTTTAATTTTTCATCATCCTCTTCAAAGAAAGTTAACCATTGGTATGCAACATCTATTTCAGGTTTACCGCCTAGTCTTCTATGCTCTTCGAGAGTGTCTCGGCCACCAGAAAACGCGTACTTATTTATTTTCTTCTTAACTTCAGCAGGTGTATCAGTTAAATAAATTGCTTGGCCCTCAGATGAAGACATTTTTCCATCTTTTTGTATTCCTCCAAGACCAGGTAAAAAGATTGATTGAATAGATGCAGGTTTAGGATAACCTAATTTATGGATTACATCTCTTGTAACTCTAAAATGGGGGTCTTGATCAATTGCATGAGGAATTAAACAAAACATTTTCTTTTTCTTAAGAACAGAAGGTAAAAAAGCTGGAACTGCTTGCATTGCAGTAAAAAATATTGAACCAATATTATTATCATTACCAAACCCAAAAGCACCTTTAACCGTTGAAAAAGTAATTTTCTTTGCAACCTTAATTGCTTCAGGATACATGATTGCAGCATGCTTTGTATCTATTAAGAAATGTGTTTTCTTTGGATCAAAACCTAATGCAATAATATCTAACATATTTTCATAAGTCCATTTTTGTATTTCATCATAAGTTTTATTTTTAAACAGAAATTTCTCATCATCTGTAAATTGAAACCATAATTCTAATCCTAATTTATCTTGTAACCATTTAACAAATAACCAAATCATTGAATGACCTAAATGAATTGGGCCAGAAGGGCCACAGCCAGTGTAAAGAAACAAATTTCCTTTTTTATGTTCATCAAGAGCTTTATCTAAATCCCTGTGAGCATACATTATATTTCTTCTAAGATAGTGATGTAATTCACCTGCATTCTCTTCTAGCCTCTTCAGGAGTGCAGGACTAATTTTCTTTAGACCGAATTCATTAATA
>CAYLIL010000033.1:0-8501 GCA_964384045.1 uncultured Methanosarcinales archaeon | reverse complement strand
AAGTTCTGCAGTCCCACAGGGAGCATCCCCCTGCAACGAACTCAATGTTTTTATTTAATGAGCTCACTTTTGGGCAGTAGCTTATTTATTAGTGGAGGTTATTAAATGAACATCTTCAAAGCATACGACATAAGAGGAAAATATCCTGAAGATATTAATGAAGAAATAGCTAAAAATATAGGTTATGATGTTGCAGAAACTTTTAACTGCAAGAAAATTCTTCTGTGCAGAGATGTAAGAACTGGTTCTAACCCAATAAAAAAAGCCTTAATTGAAGGATTTAAATTTTTCAATAAAAACATAGAAATAGTTGATGCAGGAATAACTTCAACACCAATGTTCTATTATATTCTACAAAAAAATGATTTTGATTTTGGAATAATGATAACTGCTTCACATGATCCTAAAAATTATTGTGGAATGAAACTCTGGAAAAAAGATAAAGAAATTCATCCTGTAAGTTATGGTTATGGAGAAGAATTGATTGCAGCAATAACTCAAAGGAATAGAATTTTTATTCCAAATAAGAAAATTGTAGTTACACATAAAAATTACATTCATGAATATCATGATTACTTAACTGAATTATCAAAAATAAAAGATTACTTAAACTTTAAAACAATAAAAGTTGTTGTTGATTATAGCAATGGTTCAGCATGTATCAATTCTGATTTCTTAAAAGAAACAGCTGAAGTTATTGAATTAAATAATGAGATGAATGCAGATTTCCCTTGCCACCAACCAAATCCATTATTAGAAGAATCACAGGTTCAATGCAGAGAAGCTATTTTAAAAAATAAAGCAGACTTCGGAATAATCTTCGATGGTGATGGTGACAGAATTGTTTTCTTAAATGAAAAAGGAGAAAAAGTTCAAACAGAAAAAATAGTTGCACTAGATGTTGCAGAAATGCTTACTGAAAAGAAAGAAATAAAATCTGTTGTAGAAACATTAAATATGTCTGAAGATTTAGCAAAAGAATTGTCTAGAAGAAATATCAAATTATTTAAGACGAGAATAGGCTATGTTTTTGTTCGTGAAAAAGCAATGAAAGAAGACTCTGCAATTACAGCTGAAAAATCAACTCACTTCTCTTACAGAGAAACAGGTTTTACTGATTCAGCAATCCTAACTTACCTTTATATTCTTAAAAAATTAATTAATGCCAGAAAAGAAGTTGCAGACATTAAATTTTCTGAAATAGAAAAAGAAACGCATATTGAAAGAGAAGCAGTCGAAAATGTTATTAAATATGAAGGTGACAGAGAAGAATTAATACAAAAACTATATACTCACTACAAAAATAAAGCAAACAAAGTTGATCATGTTGATGAATATACTTTTCACTTTGATAACTATTGGTTTAATGTTCGTAGAAGCAACACAATGCCAGAAATAAAGATTACAATAGAGGCTGCATCTATTGATGAAGAGAAGAAGATTTTGCAAGAAATTATGGGTGTTTTGAATATTTAAGAACTTAAAGCTAAACTTGAACCAGTTACAGTTGGAATGAGTAATGGTGCTGCAATCTGCTTATTTGATTCAAAAGATAATACAAGTTTTAAGATATAATAATTTGATTTAGATATTATTTCTACTTTACAATCAATTATCTCTTTTAATAACTTTTTAGTTATTTTAGTTTTTTCAAAACTCAAATCTTTAAAGAACTGTGTTGCATTCAATAATTCAACACCAGAAATTTGCATTTTACTATTGTAATCTATAACCATATCTTCTATTTCTACACTTGCTTTTGTTTTAGATTTAGGATCATACATAAATAAACTATTATTCTCTAAATCATAATCAAAATTAAATTTTCTTAACATTTTTTAATTTCCTTTCAGCAATTCTTTGCCACTTTTTATTTATTTTTATTATAGTAATAATTATAATATTATTCTTTATTGCCAAAATATACCTATGACATAAATTTTTAGTATAACCAAAATAACAATCAAATTTTTCTTCATTAATGTTTGATTCTAACCTTATAGCATAATTAAGCCTTTTAGGGTTTAAAATATTTTCGATTACTTCTTCAGGATTAATCTGCCTTTGACTTAATCGTATTAAAGCATGAGAAGTTATTACAATATTATTTTTATCATATTTACTTAATTTATTTTTGAGATATTCCTTATAATTCATAAAGTTAGAAATACTTAGATTCTTATTAAATATTTTGTAGATTTGTCTAGTGGTTAATCTAACATAATTTTTACTTAGCAGAATATACATTTTCACGTATTGCCTTCTTGTATTGGAAACCAAATAGGATTTCTGAAACGTATTTTTATTATATTGACTTTATCTAATTTAAATGCATTAAGGGATCTCGCATTATTTCCTATCAAACTTTCATTAATTGACTTGTTAGAAGTTGCTCCCAAGATTGCTTTAGTAATTTCATCTTTGCTATATTCTTCTCCTTTTCTAACATTGCCTATTAATTCTGAAACAATATTTGCTTCATCTCTTTTAAAAATAAATTCAACTCCTTCTACATCATTTTTGAACATAATAACTTGCTTATTTTTGTTTTTTCTTCTAGTTGTTTTATAGTTTCCAATATTTTTTAAATCCTTATAATCTAAATCTTGTTGTAACCATTTACTATTTGGACGATCTTTCATAAAGAACAAAGTTTTATCTGCTGCTGCGGAATAATTAGAAATTACTTCAACTGCATCATTAATGTTTTCTTCAAGTTCTGTTTTTTCGATAATACTATTAAGGCTAGCATTCAATATTAATCTTCTGCTTACTTCCATAATTAGATAAGAATGACTTTTTATTTAAAAATATATGTTTTGTTTTTATAAAGAAATATTAATTAAATTCTATAAATTAACCATAAAATTGTTAATCTAACATAATAAAATCATCATCATCTTTTCTTATTTTCTTTGCACCAAACATTTGTCTGTTTCTTGCTTTGCCTTTAGACTTAGGATTAAGTGGTTTTTCCGTTTCTTTAAAACCAATTCTCTTACTTGTTGTAAGAGCACAAATACAAAAGAATACAAAATAGATAACTATTGGAATCCAAAAGTTAAGAACAAATGGAATAAATATTGCATTAGCAATCATTAAAGCTAAAGAGGAAATTATTGCAATCTTGAATAATTTCTTTAAGTAAAGATCTCTCTTAAAAGTTCTAACAACTGCTAAACCAAGTAAGGTGAATATTAATGATAAGATAATTGTTTCTAGCACAAAAAATATTGCAGTAATAATTAATATTCCTGGAAGCATAATTAAAGCAGAAATTGTCAATAAGCTTGACAATGGATCACTTCTTTGCTTAAGGTCTTTAAAATTAGCAAGAGTTGTTTCAGATTTGAAGGGCCACTTGTTGATTGCAAGTGTATTATCCGTTATTGTAATATCTCCTTCTCTTATTGATTCATTATTTAAATTAATATATATGCTAGGATTAGTTTTTATAGTAATAGAATCATTATGATTTGCTTGAACATCAATTTCTAAATCGGTAAATAGGTTTAAACCTTTACTTATATGATGCCGCATATATAATGTTTTAGGAACTAAAAGAACTGCAAACAGAACAATTGATAATACTAAAAACACAAGGAATATCTTAATTATAAATTTATATCTATGCCTAACAAAATCCTTGTAAGAAAAAGGATTAATTGCTTTCAAATAATCTAAAAACCTTGTTTTCTCTGTCATATTAACTAGTTAAGAATTAGCCTTTATTAAGTTTATTGTATTTAATTATTTGTTTTTAGAGGCAAATTGTGCTACAATTATACCTAAACCTATTCCAATCATAATACAAGCAACAAACCACATTGGAGATATATGAAATAAGAAAAATCCTACACCAACACCTATCATGGTTGCTCCACCCATAATCATTGAACCTTTATCTTTATTTTTTACCATTTTATGTTAGGTTAGAATTTAGTGTTTATTAAGTTTATTGTATTTTAAAATCACTCAATAATCCTTCATTATCATTCATTTCTGCATTTAGAACTTCTACAGCTGCTGAAAGCTTGTTTTTTAAAAGCCAATAATCCGAAGGAATAGTATTTTCAGAGTTTAAATCTTCTATATCAAACCATTTAAGTTCACCATGCTCTGAATGTTTAAATTGTTCTTCTTTTACTTTTACTTTTGTGAAGAATAGAATAAAATTATGTTTAACTTCATTATTGGTCTTAACTTTTTCTTGCATAATAGAATTAAAACTTATGAACTCTGTATCTAAACCTGTTTTGTCTTTAACAATTCTTAAACTTGCTTGTTTAAAATCTTCATCAAGCAACATTTTTCCACCAATCATTGACAAATAATCTTTGTAAGGTCTTCTATTTCTTTTAATCATTAAAATTTTATTTTGATTTGTTACTGCAACAAGAATTACTGGAACAGGACTTAACTTTTCTCCAATCATGTTTGCAAATATAGGAACATATTTTTCTGCACTCTCTGTTAATTGATAATGGTCTTCTTTTTTCTCAAGAATGTTTTCTTCCTGCATCTTTTCAAGATGATAAGAAACCATATTAGATCTAATCTTGATTGCTTTTTCTATTTCATTAAATTTTAATTTAGAACTATTAAGGAATAATCTAAAGATTTGCTCTCTTTCCTTCTTAGCTATGCCTGCTTTGTATTTCATCTACTCAGGGAAAGTCGAGGAGTTATTTAAATATTCTGGTTATTTTTGGCTATTTATGGGATCACCTGAATGGTATAAGAAAATTACTTTAACAGAATATGATGAGGAGGGTGAAAATTATACTTTCAAGATTTGGCGATTATATATAGGGCCAATGATATTGCCTTTATCAATTGAAGAAGGTGATAGCTCTAAAAAGCTTCATTCTGAAGTAATTATTCATTCAGCTTATAAAAAAGAAGGTTTTATCTATCTTTCTAGAAGTCCAGTTGAATATGGTAATTTTAGCCCCTTTCATGCATATGATATCTTTCATGATCTAGATCAAGCAGTAGAGGA
The DNA here is from genome assembly GCA_964384045.1 of uncultured Methanosarcinales archaeon. Taxonomy (GTDB): domain Archaea; phylum Nanobdellota; class Nanobdellia; order Woesearchaeales; family CAYZNE01; genus CAYZNE01. Next base: position 3,499 of record CAYLIL010000033.1, on the reverse strand, counting down.
AGCATATAAACGAGTTAAGAAAGATTTTTATCGTATTTATAATGGGTTAGTATCTGTAGTCAATGATGAATCTAAAGATAGAATATTAAAAGATTGTTAAAACTTAAAACAAATTGGTATGATATTGGATAGCAAACAAATTACATTAACAGAGTATATTGAAGAAGGAATTGAAGAAATAGTTAGACAATGGAAAATTTATGTAGAGCCTATAAAATCAAGAATTAAATGAAATGGGTATATTATCCAGGAGGATGGTAAAATCTACTTCTCCTTGAACTCTGCATCTATGACATTACCTTGATTGTAACTTTTACGAGGTTTAGAATTATTTGTTTTAACTAACTTTTTCTTAAAGAAATACTTGTAAATAAGATATAAAACAATTAGCACTGCAATCACAGGTAAAAAGAAAATTAACAATTTGATTGCAACTACAACTATTGCAATAAATATTACCAAAATAATAATTAAGAATATTAATACTTGAAATCCAAATAATTTAATTTGTTTCATTCTTAACCTTTAATAACACCTAAAGGAACTAATCTTACAACCTTTTTGCAGATACCAGCGTCAACAGTTACTTTAATAACTTCGTCAATATCTTTATAGACTTCTGGTGCTTCATCTGCAAGACCTTTAGTGTTAGGATTTTTAACCATAATATGTTTTTCATTAAGTTTAGCTTTGACTTCAATTCCATCAATAGTTTTTCTTGCAGCACTTCTAGACATAAGTCTACCTGCACCATGAGCAGTGCTTCCAAAAGTTTCTGTCATTGCCTTTTCTGTTCCAACAAGAACATAAGATGATGTTCCCATACTACCAGGAATAATAACTGGGTGACCTGTTTCTAAATAGTGTGCAGGATTTTCTTTATGCCCAGCAGGAAAAGCTCTAGTTGCACCTTTTCTATGAACCATTAATTCTTTTCCTTCATGAACTTCTTTTTTAGCAATGTTATGTGCAACATCATAAACAGTTTTAACTTCTGATTTAGGAAATATTCTTTCAAATACTTTTCTAATATTATGAGCAATAATATGTCTGTTAGCCCATGCATAATTTGCAGCTGCACTCATCCCTTTAAAATAATCTTGTGCCATTTCTGAAGATATTGGTGCATAAATTAAATCTTTTTCAGGAAGTTTTGCAACTATTTCTGGAAAAGTATCTTCCATCTTTCTAATATAATCAGAACAAACTTGGTGTCCTAATCCACGAGAACCACAATGAATCATAATTAAAACTTGGTCTTTCTTTGTGATACCAAATTTCTCTGCAATTTCTTTATCATAAATTTCATCAACAGCTTGTATTTCTAAAAAATGATTACCTGCACCTAGAGTTCCTAACTGATTTTTTCCTCTTTTTTTTGCACGAGGAGAAACTTTAGTTGCATCTGCTCCAGACATTTTACCATAGCTTTCGCAATTTGCTTTATCTTCTTTATTTCCAATTCCTTGCTCTATTGCCCAATCAACACCGTTCTCTAAAACTTTATCTAATTCTTCATGAGTTAGTCTTATTTTAGATTCAGAACCAACACCAACAGGAACTCTATCATAAATTAAATCTATAACTTCTTGTAATTTATCTTGAACTTGATCTCTTGTTAAATTAGTTGCTAAAAGTCTTACTCCACAATTAATATCAAAACCTATACCTCCAGGAGTAATAATTCCTGTCTCAGAATCGAATGCAGCAACACCTCCAATTGGAAAACCATAACCTTGATGCGCATCACTCATTGCAATAGCTTTTTTTTGAATTCCAGGTAAAGCTGCAACATTTTTAATTTGTTTTAAAGAAACATCTTGTTTCATTGCTTCAAATAAACTATCAGAAGCATAGATTGTAGCGGGCACTAACATTTTCCCTGATTTAGGTATTTCATATTCATGATTTGATTTTTTCTTGTATTCTTCTTCCATAGTGTGCAAGAAGAAGAGGGATTTTATAAAATTAGCTGTTTATCTTTGCAAATTCTTTTGGAAATAGTTTATGCCAATATTTTACTTCATTAAATTTTATTAGTTCTTTTTCATCATAAAATCTTCTGTCATATGAATTCATTATAAATCCTACAAATGCATCTGTTGTTTCTGGGGCAAAAGCGTAAAACTTATTTTTTTGAAGTGAAACTGATGAACCTGCTTTTATTATTTTATGCTTGTAATTTCCATTCTTATATTCTTCTAATCCATCTATAGTTAACAATAACATACCATTTGAATAGTCGTCTATAAAAATCTCTTTATATTCATTGAAGAAATATATGCCTGTTGGTTGCATTATAACAACCTCTTCGCAACGTCTTTTCAGCTTCTCTTTACTCATCCCATTTAATGCACTAATTGATCTTAATTTTTCATAAACCTTATTTAAAGGATAACTAAAAAAGATTCCTGTAAAATCATCCATTCTGGACCCTATTTCCCTATGCTTATCTACCAAACAAGAAAATCTTTTTGGTTTAATTTCATTTTTAATCCATTTTTTTAGAAAAGGGTTGCAGTACCCAATTGTATTTAAACTTGGACCATATCTTGCTAATTCTATCTTCTTTTCTAATATACTAAATGGGTTTTTGATATTGCAAGTCATATCAATTAGAAACAAGTACTAGTTAATATTCTTTATACCGAATATATTCGGCTCAAAGATTATTTATAAATAAGAAGTAATATTATTTAATCAAATTCTTTTTCTGATTCTCAATAATTGCAGGTAATAACTTTAATTCAGCTTTTCTTAGATGTTCTTGAAAAGTTGAAAGTGCTAACTTTGCTTTCTTAGCCAAGCCAACTAAAGAAATTTTTCTAGGATAAGTATAATAACCATATTTGTATGCAAGTTCTAATGCCTTTTTCTGACTATCAGATATTTTAGGCATTACATTAGGAAAGTAAACATCTGTTAATGCTGAATTTTCCATTTTCATCATCTTACAAACATTCATATGCTTTTTTAATATTTTAATAAAATCTTGTAATTCTTCTCGTTTCCATGAAGCAACTTCCCAATATTCATGACCATCAAAATGATTAATAACTGGTTTAACAAAAACAATATGTTTTGTATGATAGAGCATAACATGTTCTCCTTTCTTACTTAATTTAATTTCATATGTGAAAATATCTCCTGAAACCTCAAGTTGAGAGATTCTTTTATCTGATTTTAAATCTTTAATAAATTTGCTTTTTTGTTTTTCATCATTACTCTGAAAGAAACAAGTTGTAGTTGCATACTTCTTTCCTTCTTTTTCATACCATGTGCTAGGATAAGAGAAAACTATAATTCTAAATTTTTGACATCTATTGACAATCGGACAATCTTCATGCATTAGCTTTAACTTTGTTATCCACATGTTTATATTTTGTTTTTTGTTTTTTATAAAACTAATTATTAATTTCAATTAACTTTATAAGTTAAATAACCAGTTATTGTAACATTTAATTAATTTGGGGGTAAAATAAATGGCAGTAACAGATTT
>CAYLIL010000032.1:0-8540 GCA_964384045.1 uncultured Methanosarcinales archaeon | reverse complement strand
AGCTGTTAAAGTTGTTAAAAAGAAAGCTGAACCGAAAAAAAGAGTTAAGAAAATAAAATCTAAATTTGTTGAAAGTGACTTTGATGTAACAAAACATATTCTTGTTCCTAAACATACTCTTCTTACAGAGAAAGAAAAAGATAAGCTTCTTGAAAAATATCACATAACAATCAAAGAATTACCAAAAATAATGCTAACTGACCCTGCAATCAGACATCTTAAAGTAAAAGTAAGCGATATTATTAAAATAGAAAGAATTAGTCCAACAGCAGGAAAATCAGTTTTTTATAGAGGGGTTATAAATGAATAAACCAGAACTTGATACTAAAATATTAATAAAAAGTTACTTTAAAGAAAAAGGATTTGTTGAGTTTGATTTAGAATCATTCAATAACTTTATTGATCATGAACTTCAACAAATTATTGAGGAGAATAAAGAAGTTGAACCAACTATTGTCCCACCAAATGTAGATGAATTCAAAATAAGGTTTGATAAAATTTGGGTTGAAAAACCACAAATAATTGAAGCTGATGGTTCAAGAAGGAAAATTTTTCCTGTTGAAGCTAGATTAAGAAATTTAACTTATGCTGCACCTATTTTCTTAGAAGTTAGTTCACATATTAATGGTATTCAAAGAGAAAGTTTCCAAATACAAATTGGTAAACTTCCAATTATGGTAAAATCAAAAAATTGCAATATATTTGAATTACCTAAAGAAAAACTTGTTGAAAAAGGTGAAGACCCAGATGACCCAGGAGGATATTTTATCATTAATGGTTCAGAAAAAACAATTGTTAAAGTTGAAGATCTTGCACCTAACAAACTTCTTATTAGTAAAGAAAAATTAGGAATTTCAAAATATGTTGGTAAAATCTTTAGTGAAGCAGGCTCATATAAAATCCCGCACACTATTGAAAAATTAAAAGACGGAATTGTTTATCTTACTTTTACAAGAGTTAAAAGAGTTCCAGTTATTGCAATTATTAAAGCATTGGGAATGGTTAAAGACGAAGAAATAATGAAGAATATTAATCTTGGTGAAGACCCATCTGTATTTATTAACTTATTTGAATGTGTTGACATTAAAAATGAAGAAGAAGCATTAGATTATATTTCAAAAAAAATAGGAATATCTCAATCAAAAGAAATAAGAATTGAAAGAACACAAGAAATATTAAATAAATATCTTTTACCAAACTTAGGTATTGGCAAAGATAAAAGTTTATCTAAAGCAGAGAATCTTTGTAAGATGGTTAAGAAATTTATTCTTGTTTCAAGTGAGAAAATTGGAATTGATGATAGAGATCATTATGCAAACAAAAGGCTAAAATTAGGTAGCGATTCACTTGCAGATTTACTGAGAGTTAATATCAAAGTATTAATTGGAGATATGCTTTATAACTTCCAAAGAATTGTTAAGAGAGGTAAATTCCCAAGTATTAGAGTTATAATTAGAGAGAAACTTCTTACTCAAAGAATTAAGAGTGCAATGGCAACAGGTAATTGGATTGGCGGAAGAAAAGGGATTTCACAGAGAATTGAAAGACTTAACTTTTTACAAATGATTTCACAATTACAAAGGGTAGTTAGTCCTTTGAGTGCAAGTCAAGAAAATTTTGAAGCAAGAGCTTTACATTGTACACACTTAGGAAGAATTTGTACAAGTGAAACACCAGAAGGATCAAATATTGGATTAAAGAAAAACCTGGCATTACTATGTTCTGTAAGTCAGGGAAGCGACCCAAAAGAATTAACAAAAAAACTTATTGAATTAGGGCTTGAAATTAGCCCTAATTTAGATTAAGTATAATAATCATGAGGTTAAAAAAATGAGTGATGTTTTTATAAATAGCAAATATATTGGACAAGTAGATAATGCTCAAGAATTTATGGATAAATTTCTTTCAGAAAGAAGAATTGGAAAAATTCTTAGTGGATTAAATATATTTTATGATAAAGAAGTTGACCAAGTTTGGGTAGAAACTTCAAAAGGTAGAGCAATTAGACCATTAATTATTGTTAAAGATGGTAAATCTTTACTTACAAAAAGGCATCTTGAACAGCTTAAAAAGAATGAACTTATTTTCACTGACCTTGTTAAACAAGGAATAGTTGAATATCTTGATTCTGCTGAAGAAGAGAATACTCTAATTGCATTTGACGAATTAGATTTAACACCAGAACATACTCATTTAGAAATTAACCCAGTAGATATAATGGGATTAATTTCAAATCTTGTTCCATTTGGACACAATATTCAGGGTGTTAGATTTTTACAAGGTGCAAAAAACCAAAAACAAGGCCTTGGATTTTATGCTGCTAATTATTTAAATAGAATGGATATGGATGTAAATATCTTACATACTCCTCAAGTTCCTATAACTACAACTTTAATGTATGATGTTTCTGAATATCATAAACATCCTTCTGGACAAAACTTTACAATTGCTGTTATGACTTATGAAGGATATAACATGGAAGATGCAATAATTTTAAATAAAGGTTCTATTGATAGAGGTCTTGGAAGATCAACTTATTATAGACCAACAATTGCGGAAGAATTAAGATATAGCGGAGGATTAGTTGACCAAATCTGTATTCCAGATAAAGAAGTTAAAGGTTACAAATCTGAACATGATTATAGATTACTAGAAGATGATGGAGTTATTTATACTGAATCTAGTGTTAAAGAAGATGATGTTATAGTTGGTAGAACTAGCCCACCAAGATTTTTAAGTGGTGCTGATGAATATAATTTAACAACAAATATGACAAGAGAATCAAGCGTAGCTATGAAATATGGTGAAAAAGGAATAATTGATTTTGTTGTTCTTACAGAAAATACAGAAGGTAATAAACTTGTTCAAGTTAGAATAAGAAACCAGAGAATTCCTGAGATTGGAGATAAGTTTACTTCAAGACATGGACAAAAAGGAGTTATTGGTTTAATTGTTCCTCAAGAAGATATGCCATTTTCTGAATCAGGAATTGTTCCAGATATTATTTTTAATCCACAAGGAGTTCCAAAAAGAATGACTGTTTCACACCTAATTGAAATTTTAGGTGGAAAAATTGGAGGATTCAATGGTAGATTTATAGAAGGGACAAGTTTTAGTTCTGAAAAAGAAGAAGATCTAAGAAAAGAATTAAAAAATCTCGGATTAAGAGACAATGGCACTGAAGTTATGTATGATGGAAGAACAGGTAAGAAAATTAAAGCAAGAATATTCGTAGGTAATATTTACTATCTTAAATTAAAACATCAAGTTGCAAATAAAATTCAAAGTAGAGCAACTGGCCCAATCCAACTGCTTACAAGACAACCAACTGAAGGTAGAGCAAAAGAAGGTGGACTTAGATTAGGAGAGATGGAGAAAGATACATTTGTTGCACATGGTGCAGCCCTATTACTTAAAGAAAGATTTAACAGTGATGCAACATTAGTTCCAATTTGTGAAAGCTGTGGTTCAATAGCAGTTGTAGACACAAGAAAGAACACTTCTTATTGTCCACTTTGTGGTGAAACAATAAAAATTTCAGATGTTGAAATAAGTTATGCTTTCAAATTATTTTTAGATGAAATAAAAAGCTTGATGATCAATCCTATGTTGAAGCTCAAGACAAAATATTAAGGTGTTATGATGGAAAGATATGCTTATAAAAAAATAAATAATATTCAGTTCGGGATCATGAGTCCTAAAAACATTAAGGAAATAACAACAGCAAAAGTTGTAACTCCTGAACTCTATGATAAGGAAGGTTATCCTGTTGATGGAGGACTTATGGACATAAGAATGGGTGTTATTGATCCTGGCCTTAAATGTAAAACTTGTGGTGGAAGACTAAAAGAATGTCTTGGACATTTTGGTTATATTGAATTAGCAAGACCAGTTATTCATATTTCATTTATTACAATAGTCTATAATTTATTAAGATGCACTTGTAGTTCATGTGGGCACATTCTTATTTCAAAATCGGATGTAAGAAAAATAAAAGAAGATCTTGATAGAATAGAGTTAAAGCAAGGATTAGTTGCAAGAATGACATTAATTAAGAAAATTATTCTTGATCTTAAAACAATAAGTAAATGTCCTCATTGTGAGACTAAACAAAAAAAGATTAAACTTGAAAAACCGACTACTTTTTTAGAAGATGAAAAAAGATTAAATCCTATTGATGTTAGAGCAAGACTTGAAAAAATCCCTGACGCAGATTTACCTTTATTTGGTATTAATCCTCAATTTGCAAGACCAGAATGGCTTGTCTTAACAATATTAGCTATTCCTCCTGTAACAATGAGACCATCTATTACTTTGCAATCAGGAGAAAGAAGTGAAGATGACCTTACTCATAAATTAGGGGACATTGTTAGAATTAATCAAAGATTATTTGAGAATATTAATGCAGGTGCACCAGAAATTATTATTGAAGATCTTTGGGATTTATTACAATATCACGTTACAACTTTCTTTGATAACAATGTTGCACAACTTCCTCCAGCTAGACATAGAAGTGGTCAACCATTAAAAACATTGACTGCAAGAATAAAATCTAAAGAAGGAAGAATTAGATACAACCTTGTTGGTAAAAGAACTAATTATTCTGCAAGATCAGTTATTAGTCCAGATCCTAAATTAGAACTTAACGAAGTCGGGGTTCCATCAGTAATGGCTCAAAAACTTACTGTGCCAGAAAAAGTTACAAAATGGAATGCGGATTATTTAAAAAAGTTTGTTGAGAAAGGACCTAAAGAATATCCAGGTGCAAATTATGTTGTTCGACCAGATGGAAGAAGAAAAAAGATTGGTGATGACAACAAAGAACAAATTCTTGAAGAATTAGAACCGGGATTTACTGTTGAAAGACATTTAATGGATGGAGATATTGCCTTATTTAATAGACAACCTTCACTTCACAGAATGGGAATGATGGCTCATAAAATTAAAGTTTTACCAGGTTTAACTTTAAGATTAAATCCGGCTGTTTGTAATCCTTACAACGCAGATTTTGACGGTGATGAAATGAATCTTCATATTCCTCAAACACCAGAAGCGAGATCAGAAGCAGAAATTTTACTACAAGTTCAAACACAAATTATCTCACCAAGATATGGTTTATCTGTTATTGGTTGCAACCAAGATAGTGTTGCTGGTAATTATGTTCTAACAAAAAGTTTAAGTTTTGATAGAAAAGAAGCAATTGATATATTATTTAGAATAGGTGTGACTGATTTTAGTAATCTTCCTAAAAAAAGTAGAATAAAAGGAGAAGAATTGTTTTCTGTTCTTATTCCTAAGGATTTTAATTTTATTGGTAGAAATAAAGCTAAAGATGAAGTTCATATAACAAATGGTAAACTTGAAGGAATACTTGACCAGAATAATCTTGGTGAAGGTTCAGGTTTACTTCTTAGAAATCTTTACAAAGAGTATGGGCCTGATAAAGGAGTAGAAATATTAGGAAATATGTATAGACTTGGTAATGAAATCTTAACAAGATATGGTTTATCTTTCTTTTTATCAGATTTAGATATTCCTGCTGAAGCAACACAAAAGATTGAAGAAATAAAAACTGAATCGTATAAAGCTGTTAACAAATTGATAAAACAATTTGATAATGGAACATTAGAAAATCTTCCAGGAAGAGAACTTGAAGAAACTCTAGAACTTAGAATTCTTGAAAGATTAAATCTTGCTAGAAATGAGATTGGTAAATTAATCCAAATTAACGTTAATCATGATACATCATTAATGGTTATGATTAAATCAGGAGCAAAAGGTAATTTAATTCAGTTAGCTCAGATGGCTGGTTGCGTAGGTCAACAAGCATTGAGAGGAGGGCGAATTAATAAAGGTTACAAAGGTAGAACCCTTTCATGTTTTAAGAAAGGAGATTTAGGCCCATCTGCTAGAGGATTTATTAAAGAAAGTTTTAAATCAGGATTAAAACCATATGAATTCTTTTTTATGGCAATGACTGGTAGAGATGCCCTGATGGATACTGCATTAAGAACACCTAAATCCGGTTATCTTTACAGAAGACTAGCTAACTCAATGCAAGATCTTAGAGTAGAATATGATAATACTGTTAGAGATGCTGCAAAAAGAATAGTTCAATTCAAATACGGTGAAGATGGAATTGATGTTTCAAGAAGTGAAGGCGGAAAAATTAATGTTAAACATATTATTGATTTAGAAACAAAAAAGTCAGGTAAGTGAGGATAAAAGATGGAAAATAAAAAACTAAATGAAGCTCTTAAAGATTATGAAAAGTTTATTCCTGAATCTCTTATTGAAGAAATAAAATTCAATATGCCTAGCAATGCAAGTAAAACTTTTATTACTAAGGTTCTTGGAAAAGTTAAAGAAGAATACCAAACTTCCTTAGCAGACCCCGGAGAAGCTGTTGGTCTTGTTGCTGCAGAGTCTATTGGTGAACCAGGAACACAGATGACCCTAAATACATTTCACTTTGCAGGTGTTGCAGAGATGAATGTTACTACTGGTCTTCCTAGAATTATTGAAATTCTTGATACAAGAAAAAAGAATTCAACTGAAATTTTAACAATTTATCTTAATAAACCTTACTCAGAAGGAAAGGATCTTAAGATTGCAGCAGAAAAAATAAAAGAAAGGCAACTTAAAGAATACTTAAAAGAAATTATTATTAATGTTGCTGAATTCACTATGACAATCTTACTGAATGCAGAAAAAGTTAAGGTTTCTGAACTTGATATGAAAAATATTGTTAAAAACTTAAGTAAAGGAACAAGAGGTTTTTCTTTTAAATTAAATAAAGACGATAGTATTTCTGTTAAACAAACTTCTAAAAACTTTGATGTTAATAATTTATATAAACTAAAGGAAAAAATAAAAGAAGTTTTTATCGGCGGAATAAAAGGAATTTCACAAGTTCTTCCAATTAAAAAAGAGAAAGAATATATTATTATGGCTTCAGGTGATAACTTAGCTGATGTTTTGGCTCTTGGATTTGTTGATAAAACAAGAACAATATCTAATAATATTCATAAAGTTGAAGCGATTTTTGGTATTGAAGCTGCAAGACAATCTGTAATTAATGAAATAGAAGCAGTAATTGAATCACAAGGATTAAATGTTGATATAAGACACATAATGCTTGTTTCAGACACGATCACTATGGGTGGTAAACTTAGAGGAATTAACAGATATGGTGTTGTTAAAGATAAACCAAGTGTGCTTGCTAGAGTTTCATTTGAAACACCAATTCCACATTTAATTAATGCAGGGCTTGTTGGAGCTAATGACCCTCTTTATAGTGTTATAGAGAATGTTATGATGAATCAGGTAATCCCAATTGGGACAGGTCTTCCTGGTCTTGTAACAAAAGTTAAAAAAGTTTAGAGAAGGTTCTATACTGGAGGTAAACAAAAATGGAAGAAATAAGAAAATTAATTAATGAAGGAAAAACTATTCTTGGTTCAAAAGTAGTTATTAAAAAACTAAAGAATGGCTTAATAGAAAAGATATTTCTATCTAAAAACTGTAAAGAAAACTTAAAAGAAGATATTGAAAAATTTGCAAAAGTTTCTTCTGTTGAGATTATTAATGTTGATATGACTAATGAAGAACTTGGAACTTTTTGTAAAAAACCATTCCATGTTTCTGTTGTTGGGGTAAAAAAACAATAAAATGGGTACAGTTTATGACATTAAAGCTATTCAAAGAAGAGCATTATTTGAAGCTGTAACAAGAACAACACTCAAAGATTGTTTTGAAAACCAAGAAAAAATGTTGTTTATTGTTATGCCGGGCCAAATTAGAAGAGCATTAGGAAAAGACAACCTTAATGTTAAAAAAGTTGAAGCAAAAATTGGTCAGAAAATAAGAATTGTTGAATTTAGTCCTAATGTCATGCAATTTATTACTAATCTTATCTACCCTTTAAAAATTAATGATATCCAAATGGATGAAGGTATAATGACTATTAAAGGTAAAGATATGAGAACTAATGGAATGATTATAGGTATAAGAGCACAAAATCTTAGAAATACAGAATCTATTGTGCAAAAGTATTTTCCTGAAGTTAAAGAAATTAAAGTAATATAGAAAATTAGCAAAAGCGCATAAGAATAAAAGTTAAATTTATAAATAAAATATGGTTCGTGGTGTTTAATATGGTAAAAAAATCAAAAGGTATTAATGCAGCTAAAAAACTGCAGAAAAGAAGAAAAAAAGGTCTTTGGGCTAATAAGTGGTTTGTTAAGAAAACACTTAATCTAAAAATCAAAGCAGATCCTCTAAAAGGATCATCTCAAGCTTCAGGTATTGTCCTTTCTAAAGTTCAATTAGAAGCAAAACAACCAAACTCAGCAATGAGAAAATGTGTTAGAGTCCAACTTGTAAAGAATGGTAAACAAATTACTGCATTTCTTCCAGGTGATGGTGCAACTAAATTAGTTGATGAACACGATGAAGTTATAATTGAATGTATTGGTGGTGCGATGGGTCGTTCTAAAGGAGATATTCCCGGAGTTAGATGGAGAGTTATCAAAGTTAAC
>CAYLIL010000031.1:0-8585 GCA_964384045.1 uncultured Methanosarcinales archaeon | reverse complement strand
TCTGGGTTTTCAAGTTCTGCTTTAGTCATAGAATTCATTAAATGTTTCCAAGATTTCATTTTGTCTTGAGAAACATCGAGCATAGAATCACTAATTCCCATGTTGCCCATTCCTGGAATCATACTCATTATTTTTTTCATAGAACCCATTTTACCTATAGATTCCATTTGTGAATATAAATCAAGAAGACTAAACTCTCCTTTTAACATTTTGTCTTTCATTGCATTAGCATCTTCTTCAGACATATCGATTGCAAGTTTAGCTTTTTCTAATAGTGCTTCTAAGTCACCCATTCCTAATAATCTACCGACGAAACCTTCAGCTTTGAATTCTTCAAAGTCATCTGTTTTTTCACCAATACCAATAAATTTAACAGGAGCTTTTGTAATAGAGCAAGCAGTAAGTGCTCCTCCTCCTTTCGCAGTTCCGTCTAACTTTGTAATAATTACACCAGTAACATTACAAGTATCATTAAACTTTTCAGCTTGAGTTTTTGCAGCTTGACCAACATCTGCACCCATGACTAAAAGGGTTTCATCAGGTGCAACAGTAGTATTAATTGAGTTTAGCTCGTCAATAAGTTCATCATTAAGAGCATCTCTTCCTGCAGTATCAATAAAAATTAAATCATGTTTTTCTAGCTCAGCCTTAAACTTATTATAAATTTCAGCAGGATCTTTAAGAGATGGATCTCCAAAAACAGGAACATCAATTTGTTTTCCTAGCTGTTGAAGTTGAGTGAATGCAGCTGGTCTCCAAGTATCTGTAGAGATAAGTGCAACAGAGTTTCCTCTTTTCTTATAATAATTAGCTAGTTTACCTACTGTGGTTGTTTTACCATTACCAAACAATCCAACAAGCATAACTTTAAATGGCTTTTTAGTAATATCAATTCTATTACCTTTTCCACCAAGAAATTCAACAAGAGTATCATAAACAATATTTACAATCTGTTCTTTCTTAGTTATTCCTTGAGGTAACTTTTCATTAAGAGCTCTTTCTTTGATTTTCTTAGTAAGCTCAAGAACTAGTTTAACATTAACATCAGATTGAAGTAAGGCTCTCTGTATATCTTTAACTATCTCATTAATAACCTTTTCATCAATTGCATAACTCCCTGTAAGTTTCTTTAAAGTGTTTTTCAGAGAGTCTCCTAGTTTGTCAAGTACCATATAAGCTTAGAATGGGAAAATGATTTATAAAGTTTAAGGAAAGGTTTAAATAATTGGGGCAGTTCTTATTTTTCTATGAATAAGTATGGTATAACTTTTAATAATGAAGATATATTTAATCTTTCTAAGCCTATTAAATATTTCATCTGTTTAGCTGATAAGCTAGAAGAAGAGAATAATTTTACTATGCAGGGAGTAGAATTAGTTAGAACTAGTTTATTTAATAGCAAAAAAAGGTCTAAAATTTCTATTTTTTATAATGGAAATAAAAAATTCAAAGATTATTTTTTTATTCCAAGTGAAAGCCTTGACAATTGCTTAGCTTTTATTAAAAATGCTTCTGTTAGAATTAAGATAAACCATCATGGTTGGTTTTATTATGATCTTCTGAAAATAGAGAAGCGACCTAAGTTATTGAAAGATGCTATAGCTGTTTTAGATTACTGTTGTGATAACCTTGCCCCTCTTAAAGAAGAATTATGATTATTTCTTCTTTTTTTAGAATTAAAGATTGATGATAAAATGAAAATAAATAATTTATATAAAATATTAACAGGAGAATCCGATTCTACTAAAAAATATATTAAATCTGTAGTAAATAACTTAAATGATATGTTTAGAGAATATATTTCTCTTAAATCTCCTCAGTTAGCTTATGCAGCTAATTCTAGTCAGGGAGTTGCTAAATTAGAGAGTTCTCAATTTTTAGTTCCTCTAGTATTATATAATAAATCTAGTGTAAAAAAAGGGAGAAGGAAAAAAGCAGGAACACCTAAATCAAAGATGGGAAGTAGAAAAAAAGGTGAATTGGAATCTAAGGCAAAAAAGCTTTTTAGAAAATATGATATTCCAATAAATTCAACAAATGTTCAAAGATTTGTGAAAGGTGAAAGATCTCCTATTGCTTATGGTAAAATGGAATAACTTTTTTTTAAATAAAATAAGAATCTACTAATTCCCTTGCTTGCTGACTATCTTTAGGAATTAGTTGGGCATTATCACTGTTGTTTATTATTTCTTCTAATTTTTGATTGATTATATTTTTGTAAGGATGATTTATCAAAATTCTTGTATTCCTCTTTTTTCCAATTAAAGAAATCACTAAAGAAATAGGTCTTTCAAATTTGACTTCGTATTTATTAATTAAATCAGAAATTTTCTTAGCTTTCCAGTTTTGAACATATAGTTTAGAATTAATGATTAAGAAATCATACTCTCCTTTAAAATGATGTTTAATAAACTCTTCTGGTTTGTAAAAACTTAGATTGGTATGTCTCTTTAGATAACCTGCAATTGCTTCTTTTGAATGATCTGCATTAGATACCCAAGCAACATTTGGCTTCTTCATATTAATATTAATTTCTTTACTAGAATATAAATTTTGTTAAAGTGTTTTATAAAAGGGCTTGAGAATTGTTATTTTTCTATTCAATCCAATAAGTTTTCGCATATAATTGTAGAGCTTTACATGGCCTTGATTTTACAATTGGGTCTGTAATTGTAGCTATTATTTCTAATTCTTTTTTTATCACTTTTCTTTGAAACCCATCAACTACTTCAATGACTTTTACAAAGCTATCATTTATTTTATCTGTGAATTGATAGTTTGTAATTGCATCAAGAATATTACAAGATGCAGGTAATACTTGAGTTATAGCTGCAAAACCAATGTAAGTTTTATACATTTCTTGAGTTAATGTAGATAAATCTGCATTGTATACCCATATTCCTCCAGCGATTAAATTAATTGCACTAACAGCAAATAAAGCTGCATTAAACTCTTTCATTTTATCCTCCTCAAAACCTTTTCTTTGCCTTTCCAATCAATCATTTCTTTTAGAACTTCTTTAATGTGTGTAACTGGAATAATTTTAACTTTAGTAAGGTTTTCTTTGGAAATAATAATATCTTGCATATTACTTTTAGGGACAATAACTCTTTCAAGACCTGCACCAATTGCAGCTTCTATTTTCGCAGAAATTCCTCCTATAGGAAGAACTTCTCCTCTAACAGAAAGAGATCCGGTAACTGCATAATTCTGTTTAATTGGAACTTCTGCAAATGCACTTACTACTGCTGTTGCAATAGCAATAGATGCTGAATCTCCTTCAACACCTTCATAAGTTTGTAAGAATTGAACATAAATATCATAGGTTTCTTTTATGTCTTTACCAAAATACTTTTTGATAATTGCACTAACATTTTTAACCGCTTCTTTTGCAATCTCTCCAAGTTTTCCAGTAGCAATAAACTCAGAAACTTTTCCACCAGGAGTTACTTCTGCTTCAATAGGAAGAATAATTCCTGAAAGACTTCCTCCTGCACCTAGGACTGCTAGGCCGTTAATTCTACCAACTTTCTTGCCTTTAGTAATAATAACTTCATAGTCTTTTTTATGTTCAATAAATTTATCTGCAATCTGACTTTCCAAACTTCTTGCAAGTTTTCTAGCTTTAGTAATATGAATTGGTTTTACTAATTTAGCTTCTTCACCAATAGCAATATCTCCTGCAGCTCTGACTAACCCTCCTAATTCTCTAAGTCTTAAAGTTAAGTGGCCTTTTCTATTTGCTAATCTTTTAGCTTCATTAATAATAACTTCAACTGCCTCTCTATTAAAATGAGGAATTTTCTTATCTTTCTTAACTTCCTGAGCAATAAATCTTGCAATCTTTAATTTATTTTCTGGTGTATCTGGCATTGAATTATTCATAAAAATTTCATATCCATAACCTTTAATTCTTGATCTGAGTGCAGGATGTAAATTCTTAATTGTTTCAACATTACCTGCTGCAACTAAAATAAATTTACAAGGAACTGGTTCAGTTCTAACCATTGCACCAGCTGATCTTTCTGATTGACCCGTAATTGAATATTTTCCTTCTTGGATTGCAGTTAACAATTCTTGTTGAGACATTGGTTGTAGAGTTGCAATTTCATCAATAAATAAAACACCCATATTTGCTTTGTGAATCATTCCTGCAACAACTCTCTCGTGTGCAGGTGTTCCAAGTCCTCCACTTTGGAATGGGTCATGAAGAACATCTCCAAGAAGTGCACCTGCATGTGCTCCTGTCGCATCATAAAAAGGTGCTTGTTTTTTATTATAATTATCTACTACTACTTTAGGTGAGCTTGTATTCTTTTTCCCAAAGCTCATTCTTTTATTTAAATTAAGAAACATAACAGCTGCAACTAGAAAAAATATTCCTCCTATAAAAAAAGCTGCAAACATGACATCAGAATTATATTCTTGTCTAGCCCACCAAGGAACAATCATAGTAATAATTGCTAGTGCAAGAATAATCCATGTTTGACCTTTCATCATTTTCATAGATTGCATTTTTGCATTCTCAGCAAGTCTTCTTCCTGTGCCTGCTTTAATTGTTCTAATAAAAGGTTTATGATCATCATTAGGATTAGCAAAAGAAAGAATATCAACTAATTTCTTTTTAGGAATAAGTTCAGCAAGAGCTAAACCAAGCATAGATTTTCCAGTTCCTGGTTCACCAATTAACAAAACATGCCTTCTTTGGAGTGCAGCTTTTTTGATAACATCAACTGCATGCTCTTGACCAATAACTTGGTTAACAATTCTAGAAGAAACTTCAAATTCTGCAGTAGTTTTAAAATTGTTGAGAGTTACCTTCTTTTTTACACTCTTAGTTGCAAGAACTTTCTTTTTAGTATTTTTAGCCATTTTTGTAAGGGATAGGATATCTAGTAAGTTTAAAAATATTATGTATGTTGTTTATATCTTTAGTTTTTTATTAATTCTCTTTTAAGTAAGTTAATATATATTGGATTAGGATATAAGCTACCAATACTTTTATAAAGGAAATGGGGTTCCTTTGATTTTGAGTTTAGAGGCTATATTGGGTTACGATATAAATTTAGACATAGGTGAAAATAAATGATTGATAATGTTGAACCAAGAATATTAATAGAAAAAGTAGCTGAGAAGTTAAAATCAGTTATTGATATGCCTGAATGGGCAAAGTTTGTAAAAACTGGTGTTAGTAAACAAAGGCCACCTGCTGATTTAGATTGGTGGTTTGCTAGAGCTGCATCTATTCTACGAGCAGTTGAAAATAAAGGCCCTATTGGGGTTGCAAAATTAAAATCAAAGTATGGTTCTAAAAAGAATAATGGTATGGCTCCTGAGCATTTTAGAAAAGCATCAGGAAAAATAATTAGAACTATCTTACAACAATTAGAAACTGCAAAACTATTAAAGCAAGAGGCAAAAGGAGTGCACAAAGGTAGAGTTATTACACCTGAAGGGCAGAAGTTACTTTTTGGAACATCAAAAGAATTAGTTGCTGCAATGCCTAAGAAAAAAGAAGCGCCAAAAGTTATAGCAAAGCCTGTTGAAAAGAAAATTGAAGTAAAGGCAGAAGCAAAACCTGAAGTTAAAAAGGACATTTCTAAAGTTGAAGTTAAAAAAGATACATCAAAGGTTGCAGAGAAGAAACCTGAACCTGTTAAGGAAGTTCCTAAAGTTGAAGTAAAAGAAACTCCTAAGGTTGAGATAAAAAAGGAAGCTCCTAAAACAGAAGCTCCTGAAAAAAAGGTGGAGTAAATGGCAACTTTTAAACACATAGCTAAAAAATTACGATTAATCAAGAAAGGTAAACAAACTAAATGGGCTCCTGTTTGGACTGTTCCAAAAAAGTATGGTGTTGGAAGAAGAGTTCATCCTGGAAGACATACACATGTGAAGAGAAACTGGAGAAGAGGATCTACTAAGGTATAAAAATGGCAGAGATAAATAGAACATATAACATTCCACTAAGATCTGGTTTTGTTAAAAAACCAAAACATGTGAGATCAAAAGTCGCAATTAGAATTATAAAAGAATTCTTAACAAAACATATGAAACCTACAACTTTGAAATTAGGTAAACATCTAAACTTAGAAGTATGGAAAGATGGAATTAAAAATCCGCCTCATCATATTAAAGTTGATGTAACTAAAAATGATGAAGGATTAGTTCATGCTGAATTATTCGGTTTCAAATATGAAGATAAGAAGAAAGTTGAAAAGAAAGAATCTTTCAAAGACAGATTAATGAACAAGGTTGCTGGACCACAACAAACTGTTGTGAAAAAAGTTAAAGATGAAAAACCTGCACCTGTTAAAGTTGAAGCTAAACCTGTTGTGAAAGAAGAAGTTAAGGCAGAAACACCTGTTGAAACAAAACCTTCTGAAGAAACTAAATAATTATTCTTTTTTGTTTTATTTTTTAAATATATATTCTAGACTACCTATAAGTATATTAACCTATTAATCTTTTCTTGTATTATGGTTTATCTAAACAAGTATATAAAACCTGGATTTTTTGAAGTTTATTCTGGACCAATGTTTAGCGGTAAAACTGAAGGGTTGATTAAAAGAATTGCTATGATTAAAGATCGTATTCCAAATAATGATGTTTTGATAATAAAACCAGAAACGGATACTAGAGATGAAGGATTAAAATCAAGAACTTTTAATGTTGAATACTCTGCAATATTTGTTCCTGGGAATAAACCTAGAAAGATACTTGATATTGTTGCTAATGAAAAGAGTTCAAACCCTGAAATAACAGTAGTTGCAATAGATGAAGCTCAGTTTTTTATTAAAGAATTAGTATATGTTGTTTCTTTGTTATTAGAAAAAGATTATAATGTTCTTGCTTCAGGTTTGCCTCTTGATTTTAAAGCAGAACCTTTTGGTGCAATGCCAGATTTGCTTGCTTTAGCCGATAAAGTATATAATTTTACTGCTGTTTGTGATCATCATGGTTGTGGTTCTGATGCAACAAGAACTCAAAGATTAGTTAATGGTGATCCTGTTGAATATGATTCTTTAGTAGAACTTGTTGAAGGAACTCAAGAGAATGTTACTTATGAAGCAAGATGTTTAAATCATTTTATTGTTCCTGGTAGGCAGAAAGAAATATTATCTAAATTAAATAATATAAAAAAAGAAAAAAATTAGCACTTACAATGATGTTTCATCATTCCAATTGCTAAAAGAATTATTAATACTGGCCACCATGGAAAGTTCCACGCAAGTACTCCAATTCCTTCTAAAAGCCATAAAATTCCTACTATTAATACTAAAAATGGAATTAATGGGCATTTTTTACTCATATCACATTTACCTTTTTTCATTTTTTACCTCTTACTTTTTTTAATTGTTTTAAATAAAAATGACCAAAAATCTTTAAAATAGATTTTTGTGTTTACTTTTTGTTTAACATTGATTCAAAGTTACTAAATAATTCTGATAAACCCATAAATAAATTTCTATTTGTAGTCTCTGTGTTTGTTGGTTTACCTGCATGAATCAAATTAGCATGAAGTTCAAATTTCATATGTTGTTCTGTTTTATGAACTGGTTTAAGATGTATACTTAATCTTTCAAAGTCAGGAATGAATTCTTGAAATTTTCTAACTTGAGAACCAACAATTTTTCTAACAATAATCATTTCACCTGAACTGATTACTTTGAAACCAGATAATTCTATTTTATCTCCTAAGTTTATTATTTCGTTAGTTGTATCTTCCACTCTTGTCCTTTAAATTTTTAATTTACTAATATTAAGCATTGCTTTAGTTTCATCATAAAGTAATTGACAATTTTTAGAAACAAAAGATTCATAGTAAGATCTATGACTTCCTAAAAAGAATTTTTCAAAAATAATCTTAAAAAAATAATATAATGGTTTTGTTTCCCATTTGTTTTCATAATCAGTTTCAACATAACCGGTAATACAAATTTCTACATCTCCCTTTTGCATTGTTTTTTTTAATCCTTCAACTTCAACTTGAAGATCCTGCACTCCACTAAAACTTACTTCAAGATGTATAACTGCTTTAGCAAAATCAGAAAATTTCTTATTTGGTTTGTAACTATATGTAATTTGTTTTCCTTCAGGTAAAACCTGTTCTTCAGTCATCTCTTCAAACATATTAAACTTATTATTTGTAAACCAAGATACTAAATATTTATGGACTTTGTTTACATCAAATAATCCAGAATACTTAACTGTTTTAGTTGCATATGCAGTCTTTACTTCTCCCATATTATCACTACATTTTGTTTATTAGAATTGTTGTTTAAAAAGCTTTTGTGTGTAACTGATTAATCTAAAAAAGAAAAAACGCCAGGACCAAGTATTCCGTAGAACTCGAAGAGTTTGAGGTGCCAATAATTGAAGATTATTGAGCACGAGCTGCCAGTGAGAATCTGGATTATAGAATTAAAAGAAAAAACGCCAGGACCCAGATTCGAACTGGGAGTAGCCGAAGCTACCTGCTCTCAAGGCAGGCGGAGTACCAGATTGCCCCATCCTGGCAAGGATGAATAAAAATGCGGATGGGGAGACTTGAACTCCCGACCTCCAGATTGCTCGGCACCATGAAT
>CAYLIL010000030.1:0-8603 GCA_964384045.1 uncultured Methanosarcinales archaeon | reverse complement strand
TTAGTAGTTTTTTTCTTAGTAGTTTTTCTTTTAGTTGCTTTTTTTCTTTTAACAACTTTTTTCTTTTTAACTACTTTCTTTTTCTTTTTAACAACTTTTTTCTTCTTTTTAACTACTTTTTTCTTTTTAGTTGCTTTCTTTTTAGTTGGTTTTTTCTTTTTCACAACTCTTTTTTTAGTTACTTTTTTCTTAACAGTTTTTCTTTTAACTGGTTTTTTCTTTTTTACAACTTTTCTTTTAGTTGTTTTTTTTCTTACTGCTTTTTTCTTTTTAGCTACCATTTAAGCACCTCAAACTTGTTTTTTAAATTGATTAAGCCAACACGGATTATTTGACTTATAACTATCAATTATTGAATTATTTGTTTATAAACTTTATTAAAAATAATAAACAAAATAAATAAAGGCCCCCGTCGATAAGAATGCAGGAATGAATAGCTGGAAAGATAAAAATACTAACTATTTAAGAAAGATATTGACGCTGAAGCAACTTTTTCGCAACTTAAGCGTGTTTTTAATACAAAACTTTAAAAAAACCAAAATAAAAACCTTTTTTTGTAAAGAAATGAGGTAAATCAAATGCAAAATCTAAAAAAAACAAAAAACATAAACAAAAAAACAAAAGTTTTGTTAAATAAAAAACAAAAAGTTACAAAAAATAAATTTACAATGCTAAATAAAAACTTTTTAGAACTCAATAAAGAATTCAAAAACAGCGAGGATAGAAGAAATATTATTTTCTCAATGAGTAGAGTTTTAGTTAAAAATAGTAAGCAGGCAATTTATTGTATTCATCGAAATGATATTAGTGAAGCAAAGAAATTAATTAAGAAAATTGAACAAGATTTTTCATCATTAAGAAGAAAAAATACTTCTGCAGAACTTGAAAAAGCAAACATGTATCATGCCGCAATTCAAGAATATGTAGAAGCAAAAACTTTCTTAGATTTCATGTTAATTGGAACAATATCTACTTCTTCCAAATTAAAAGTTAAGTATCATGATTATCTTTGTGGATTAGCAGATCTAACAGGTGAGCTAGGAAGATATGCTGTAATTTGTGCAACTAACCATAATTTTCAAAAAGTTAAAGAAATCAAAGAATTTGTTGATTACCTATTTGGTCAGTTCTTAAAGTTTGATTTTAATAATGGTGAACTAAGGAAAAAGTATGATGCAGTTAAATGGAATCTTAATAAGATTGAAGGAATATTATATGATTTTAGTAAGAAATAAGCAAATAAAGCTCATTGTGATGTTGTTTTTGATGAAGTTTAATTAAGAATCTCCAAAGCAGGCAACTTATCACCAGCTAATAACTTAAGCATAGAACCGCCACCAATGCAGATGTGATTTATTTTATCTTTAGTGTTTGTTGCATTAAGAATTTCTTCTGTGTCGCCACCACCAACTAATGTGAAAGCATTCAGGTTTGCAATGAACTTTGCAATTTCTTCAGAAGATTTAGCGTATTCTTTAATTTCATATAAACCAAAAGGCCCATTCCAGATAATAGTTTTAGCATCTGTTAATTCTTTTTTGTATAATTCTGTTGTTTCTGGCCCTAAATCCATAACAAAATCATCTTCTTTAATTTCTTCAAATTTTTTATAAGTTAAGTCTTCAGCTGTTTTTGATTTAGAACAAACAAAATCAATAGGGTAAATAATTTTAGGATTATCAATAACTTCTTTTAAATCTTCATAATTATCATAATCAAATAATAACTTTCCAGAATACAATCCTTTTGCTTTTAATAAAATTACTACAGTTGCACTCCCTAAAAGAATCTTATCAACTTTGTCAAGCATTTCTTTGATAACAGGAAGTTTTGTTTCCATTTTTGCTCCACCAAGCATTAAAACTTTAGGAGATTCTTTATCAGTAATAGATAGAGCTTGTAATTCTTCAACAACTCTCAAACCTGCAAAGCTAGGAAGTAATTTAGCAACTCCAGTTAGTGAAGCATGATCTCTAGTTGAAGTACTAAAACAGTTATTAACATAAACATCACCATAATTTGCAATTTCTTTAGAGAATTCTTCTGTGTTTTCTTTTTCACCTGCAAAAAACCTAGTGTTCTCAAATAGAACTATTTTTGCTTCTTGTAATTGAACATTAAAATTTTCTGCATAAAGAACATCTTCTCCTAGCAATTCTTTAAATCTTTCAACTAGGTATTTTGTTGATTTATCTTCTTGTATTCCTTCTGGCCTGCCTAAATGACCAATTATTAGTATTTGTTTTGCTCCTTTTTCTAGCAATAACTTAATTGTAGGAATATTAGCTTTTAATCTGTTATCAGAAATAATTTTACCATTATTTAAAGGAACATCTAGTTCTGCTCTTAGAATAACTCTTTTCTCATTAAAATCAAAATCGTTAATTGTCTTCATATTAAATACCATTATCAAGCTTTTTTATTAAGTTTTTCAATTCTGCAGCTGCTTTTTCAGGATATTCCCAAGGATTGGTTATAATAAAATCAGAATGAGATTCAACAAAAGAATATTCTTCTTGCATTCTATCAATTCTTTTCTGTGTTGCTTCTGAATCATCGCCCCTTGCAAGAATTGCTTTTTTTGTATGTTCAACACTTTCCATTAGTATTCCTACAAAATAAATATGAATCATATTTGAATTAACAATTATTGTTTTTTCTTGAGAATCATACTTTAATTCTTGATCCTCAATTATTTTTTTAAAACCATTAATATCTGATTGCTTGATTGCAGTTTTATTTTCTAAAGCATGGAGAACTAATTCTTTTGAAGTTCCGTAGTGATTACCAAAATGAGAATCATATTCAATAAATGCATTATTTTTTATTAATTCTTCAAACTTCTGATTAGAAATAAAATTATAGATTCCGGGTTTTTCACCTTTTCTCATTTCTCTAGTTGTAAGGGTTGGAGGGAATGCAAATTCAGGATTATCTTTAATAAAATTTAGTATTGTATCTTTACCTGAGCCAGAAGGGCCAATAATTATTATTAAAGGATGAATTAATTTTTCCATATTAAGAACTTAATACTTATTCTTTTAATAGTTATTGTTTTTACTCTTCCGAAATAGTCCGCAAATTCTCCGATAAAACTTAGTTAAAGAATATAAAGCCATAAAGTAATTAACTAAATATGATAAAGTCCTTTATTCAACATATAAAGAAAAAACAAGCAATTTATTATGGTTATTTAGTGACTGCAACTATCAAAGATAAAGAAATAAGATTATTTGCAAAATTATTATTGAGTTCTGGATTAAAAATTAACGAAATCAAAAACTTAAAATGGGAAAGTCTTACAGTTATAAAAAATATTCTATTGATTAATAATAAAGAAGATTCAAGAATTGCAATCGCACCAACCTATTTTGTTGATGAGTTAGTTAAAAATAACAAATCTGGTTTTATATTTAGAGAACATCAAAACTTAGATGTTAAGATAATAAGAAAGACATTAAACAATCAACTATTATTAAGAAGCATAAAACTAGATTTAGGAATAGCAATTGATTGTGATTGGTTAGAGAATAATTTTAATAATATGAATTATGTGCCATTGTTTGCACAAGAATTATTTGATAAACATATTGTGCAAGGAAATAAAATAACACAAAACAAAGAAATAACTAATAACGAATTTAATAAATTATTAGAAATAAAAAGTCTAATATAAATTTAAAAAAAATTATTCTACTAAAATACCATTTAAAGCTGCTTCTTGACCTGGCCTGTTTGTTATTTTAACAGTCCCTTTGTCTGTCTTTACAATAGTTCCTTTTGTAAGAATATTTCTTCTAACAAAATGTCTATTTGCAGGGTTAGACATAACAGTTTCAAGTTTAGCTTTAATATATTTTTTAGTTTTAGGATTAAAAACATTAATTATATCAGTTTGAGCTGTTTTTACTTTTCTATTACCGCCAATAGTTCTAACAAATCTTTTCTTAATTTCACCGATTTTAGTAAGAAGAGGCTTAGAACCTGCTCTACTTAATCTCTTTGTTTGTTTAGATTTATATCTACCGCCAGTAGCTTTTCTCTTTGATCTAGATTGCATAATAACCATTTTATGCTTTGGAACAAGATTTTATTTATAAATGTTATGTTATAGAAAAAGAGATAAAATAATACTTATACTTCATTATTTTCACTTAACTCAATCTTATTCTTAGGACATATTTCAAAAGAACATACTTTATCTAATAACTTACACCTAAAAGTCACAATTTTTTCAGTATCAATCATGACTCTAGCATCACAACCATCCCAAATCATAGATTTCCAAGTTGCAACATCACTAAATTTCTTAGGAGTCATTTTGTGAAGCTTTTTTAATTCATCATTTTCTAGATCTTTCAAATCTCCTAAATGATTTAATTCTTCTGATTCCATATCTTTAACAGAAAGAATATGTTTTATTTCAGTTTCTTCTAATTCTTCAATATTTTTAACTTTAGTATTTATCTCAGACATAATTTTTTTAATATCAGTAAGTTCTTTTTTTAACTCATCAATTTCAGAATTATCAACCATATTACTATATTTGTAGAAACATTTTAAAAAACTTACTATTATTTCTTACAACCACAAGAATCTTGTTTATCTTGATATAAGCCTAAAGTTAAATACATACAAACTGCACCAACAAAGTTTTCTGGAGGTTTTTCAACAGTAAGAGCACAATAACCATTACTTGAATCTTCAACTGAAGAGTGACCGGTTAAAACAAACTTGTCTTGAATTGATTTAAGAAAATCTATTTGTTTAAAATAAAGATTATCAATATCCAAAGTAAACTTATTAGAATAATTGGAATTCTTAGTAAAAGCATCCCTTTGAAGCTTGGCAATTGATTCATAAACTCGAACTTCAACAGCTCCTTTTAATTCCTCACCAGAACCATCATGTTTTAAAACTAATATCAAACTCATAATAATTATAAAAAATCCAAACTATTTAAATATTTGCATAAGCTTTTAAAATAAGATACTATTTATATTATTAGAATGGCACCATTAATATCAACAATTATTGCAACACTGATTATAAGTTTAATTTCTCTAATTGGAGTAATTACCATTTCTATGAAAAAGAATTTGATGAAAAAACTAATTATGGGTTTAGTTGCACTCTCAGCAGGAGCCCTTATTGGTGGAGCATTCTTACATTTAATACCAGAAGCAATAGAAGAGTTTGGTGAAGGAATATTAATATATGTCTTAATAGGATTTACTGTATTTTTCTTAATAGAAAAAATCTTGCACTGGAGACATTGTCATGAAGTTGATTGCAAAATTCATAGTTTTGCATATATGAGTTTAATTGGAGATGCGGCACACAATTTAATTGATGGATTAATAATTGGAGTAAGCTTTACAGTTAATGTTTCTTTAGGTGTAGCTTCAACAATTGCAATAGCTTTACATGAAATACCTCAAGAGTTAGGGGATTTTGCAGTTCTTATACATGGAGGTTTTTCTAAAAGAAAAGCTTTACTTGCTAACTTCTTAACTGCACTCACTGCAGTTCTTGGAGGAATAATTGGTTATTACTTAGTTAGCTTTGTAGAGAATGCAATGATGTACTTATTACCGTTTGCAGCTGGAGGTTTCATTTATATCTCTGCATCTGATTTACTTCCAGAGTTACGTAAAGAAGTTAATGTCAAAAAAGCAATTATTAATTTCTTAATATTTCTTTTAGGAATTGGTTTAATGTTTATTGTTAAGTTTGTTTAGGTTAAATAAAGAAAACTTTAAATATTATAAAGTTCAATATATTGCTTATGAAAGAAAAAATGAAATACAAAGTCCATCGTATAGAAGTCAAGAGAAACAATATGCAAGATTATTTAGAGCAATTCTTAAATAATCTTGAAGGTGAAGTTATTGCTGTAATTCCAAATGTGAAACCTACTTTTCAACTCATGGGAGCAACAGCTAGAGTAGATTTTCTATTAATTGTTGAAAAGACTTTATAAAAATAGAACTTCTTTATTTGAATTAGTTTAATGTTTATTGTTAAGTTTGTTTAGATACCAATCTTTGCTAATGCTTTTAATTCTTCCAAATACTCTTGACCATAAAGAACTTTCATTTGATCTTGAAAACAGCCATAAGGTTTTAACTTTTCTCGTGCATCTCCTCCAAAAAGCCAGGCAAGTGGCCAACCTTGCAACTGATCTTTTATATTATCTTGACATTTATAATTTAAATCTTTACAGATTTCTATTGGATTTTCAGAATAAGCTTTAATTAAAGTAGATATAAAAAATTCATTAAACCCCATAAGATCAACTTTAATATTTACTACATTTGTAAGCTTCTTTATTAAAGTATTATAATAATCTTTATTATTTTCAAAATTATTATCTTCCTTAAAAACTGCAGAAATATCTAAATCATTTGGATTTTCTTTTCCCCTAGCAGTAGAACCACTTAGAATTACTAATTTTGCACCTTCTTTCTCTACAAGATAATCTGAAACCTCTTGAGCAGCATTTATCAAATCCATGAAGTTTGAGAATTCAAAGGCATATTTAAATTTAACTACCCCTAAAATACACAAAATATATAAATTAACGATAGTTAACTTTCTAATATGTTAACCCCACAAGAAATAGAAGTATGGTATTTATTACCTGCACTCAGACGTGAGGTTGCAATGAGATTTAAATCTGAAGCTTATAGCCAGAAAGACATAGCTAAACTTATGGATATAACTCCTGCTGCAGTCTCTCAGTACTTGCACAATAAGAGAGCTAAGAAACTAGATATTGAGATTGATCATAATATTATTGATGAAGCAGTAAAAGCAATACAAAAATCTCCAAAAGAATACAGCAAGATATTACAAGAATCATTAAAGAAAATGCATAAACTTGTTTGTGAAATACACAAAAGAATAGAAAAAGTTGATTCATGCTGCGGATTATGTGATTAAAATGACTAATTTAATATATTTAGATAATGCTGCAACTACTAAACCTTTGCAAGAAGTAGTTGACACTATCAAGGAAATTCAAGAAAATAATTATGGTAATGCTTCTAGTTTACATTCTTTAGGTATTAACGCAGACAATTTATTATCAAATTCAAGAAAATTAATAGCTAATTCTATTAATGCTAATGAAAATCAAATAATTTTTACTTCGGGTGGAACCGAAAGTAATAACTTAGCAATTAAAGGTTCAATTAAAAATAAAAAAGGTAAAATAATCACCACAAAAATTGAACATCCAAGTGTTTTGAATGTATTCAAATCTTTAGAAGAAGATTTTGAAGTTGTTTATCTTAATGTAAATAAAGAAGGTTTTGTGGATTTAGAACAATTAAAAAAAGAAGTTGATGAAAACACTTTATTAGTTTCTATTATTCATGCTAACAATGAAATTGGAACGATTCAAGATATTAAACAAATTTCTAAAATAATAAAAGGGAAAAATCCAAACACTTTATTTCACATTGATGCCTGTCAAAGTTTTACTAAAGCTAGTTTAGATGTAGAAGGCATTGATTTAATGACAATTAATTCTCATAAAATTCATGGACCAAAAGGAATTGGTGCTTTATTTGTTAAAGATAAAAATTTACTTAAACAAATAACTCAAGGCGGACACCAGGAATTTAATAAAAGAGCAGGAACAGAAAATATTCCTGCAATAGTTGGCTTTGCAAAAGCTGTTGAAGTAGGAATGAATGAAAAAGACAAAAATATTTCTCAAATGAAAGAACAACAAACCTATTTTATTGAAAAAGTATTAAATGAAATTCCTAATACAGAATTAAATGGGCCTAAAGAAAGATTATGTAATAATATTAATATAACTTTTAGTCTTATTGAAGGTGAAGGGCTATTAATGATGCTTAATGAAAAAGAAATCTGTGTTTCAACAGGTTCAGCTTGTTCATCTAAAATATTAGAAGCAAGCCATGTTATTCTAGCATTAGGAAAGAAGCATGAAGATGCACATGGAACAATAAGATTTTCATTAAGTAAATTTACAACTAAAGAAGAATTAGATTACACAATTGAAAAACTCAAAGAATCAGTAAACATATTAAGGAGGGTAAGTCACTTAAATTAAAATGGCACTACACTATTCAGATAAAGTTATGGATCACTTTTTACATCCAAGAAATTTAGGAAATCTAGAAAATGCAGATGTTGGAGTAATTGAAGGAAACATTAAATGTGGAGATCAAATACAGATGCAACTAAAAATTAATCCTAAGACAAAGGTTATAGAAGATATTAAATTTAAATCATTTGGTTGTGCATCAAATATTGCAACTGCTTCAGCAATAACAGAAATTGCAAAAGGTAAAACTCTAGAAGAAGCTAAACAAATAAAATGGAAAGATGTTTCTGATAAACTAGGAGGATTACCTAAAATAAAAGAACATTGTTCTGTTTTAGCTGTTGAAACTCTTAAAAAAGCTATTGAGAGGTATGAAGAAAAATGAAAGTATTTTTTGATACAAGATTAATGCCTGAAAAACTAATTAAAGATAAAGTAAAATATCCAGATGCAGTTTTTGTTGAACACTCATTAAATTCTGAAAATGCTTCTGAATATAAACAAGCAGATATAATCTGCG
>CAYLIL010000029.1:0-8844 GCA_964384045.1 uncultured Methanosarcinales archaeon | reverse complement strand
GAATGTTTCATCATCTTTTGAAGAAGAGAAATATATATTTTCAAGACCAAAAAGAACAAAAAACCCCAAATCATTAAGGTTTTTAAATTTTATTTGTGAAGTATCTTCACTTAAACTTTTAATTTTATGTTTAGATAACGATTTTTCAATAACTGTTAGTGATTCTCTTAATTTAAGAACCCAAACCTTATTTATTGCAAATGAATTTACCTTATCATTTTTTATTACAACACCACTATATATTAATTCTAATAATATCTTTCTTATGGCTTGATAAGATATAGATTTATTAAAATCTCTTTTAAGCATAGATTTTAGTTTAGGGATTGTTATCTCACCGACTAAAATAATACATCTTAATATGAAACTTTTAGTTGAACCTTTATCGGGATCAATTAATAATAGTGTGTTGAAATCCATAATATATGGGAATCCCTGCATTTATTTAAACCTTTTGGTTTAACTTTAACTTAACTGGGGCTTTTTATATGTTATGGTATTTGTTGATTTATATGTTAGTTGAAGAAGGATTTAATAAAGGGCCCATAGGGTTTAGTTACACAAATTTATCTGCTATTAAAGTTAAATATAACTCTCCCTTTAATCATTATTATATTGAAGAGAAAGTGTTAAATATAGAAGAAGCTGTTAAACAAGTTTTAAATTTTTATAAAAGTAATTATGCTCCTTCTTATCGGGCTTTGAATGCTTTGGTTAGTGGAAAACATAAATATCCTAATTCTTTTTATAACAATGATGCTAAACTAGAACCTTTCGTGAAAGATTTTTATAATCGTTTTAAAAATGAAGAATTGATGCCAGAAGATTATAATTTCATAAAAAGAAGATTACCCAAAGTTAAGGGTGTTGCTTTGGGTGATCCTTGGAATATGCATATTTATGGGTGTGTATTTTATTTTAAAAAGATTCCTAAATTTGAGAGGGATTTTGAAACTGGGAAGGCACAGGTTAAAATATTAAATAGGTTTTTTAAAATTAATAAATTCCTTAAATCTTTAAAGAAACATAACAATATTATTTTTTACAAGAGGTTTTCTAATTATTTTCCTTCTAAAGAACTTAATTATTTAGAATTTTTAGGTGGTATTGTTTCTTGTGCACAAGAGGACCATTCTTTAGATAATATTAAGCAATTTTCAAAAAAAGAAGTTTCTGAAGAGTTATTTAATAACACTCCTTTTGATATGTTATATAAAAATTATAAAGAAGATTAATCACATAACCTTCAACATACCTGGCTTGATTTGAAAGATTTCACCTTCTTCCATAAGATTCTTAATTAGTTTCTCTGCATCCTCAATTTTAGATTGTGTAATAACTTCAGGCATTGCTGCACCAGAACCATTATCTAATTTGTCTATTAGTTTAATTATTAATTCTGCTTTCCCTATTGTTTCAGTAACTTTTTTTTCAATAACTTTTTCTTGAACAATAGGTTCTAATTCTTTTGAAGTCTCAGTTTTATTAGATTCTTCAATTTTTTCTTTTTTATCAACTTTAACCTCACTAACTTTAGAATCATCAATATAATCTTCTTCTTGTATTATAGTTTGTTTCTCTCTAAGTGAAAGAATCTTTTTTCTATATTCAACCCATTTTTTATTCTTAAGTGATTTAATTATTTCTGCATTCACAAATGTTTCATTATTAAAAACTCTTGGCTTGCCAATAACAGTTGCTAATTCTCCTATTTCACTATTAATACTTCCAATAAAGTTTCTTACTATTATTTTTCCAGTTCCATCGTCTAAGGTGCAACTATTATTTTCTTTAGAAACAATAACTCCAAGAAGATTAACTCTCATTAGTTTACCAAATTCAGATAAAACATAGCTAGGATCCCAGCCTTCTTTTTTTATGAATTTATTATTAACTATATCTCTAATTTCGCAAATCTTTGCTGTGCTTCTTTGAAAATCTGCCATATTTACTCCATTATTATTTACAGTCTTAAGGTGAGCTGATTGCGATTTTACTTTAAGTGCGTTGTCGGGGATGCGCCCTACGGGCAGACCGCACAATCAGATACAAATCTATTCAGCGAATGACTGTAAATATCATTAAACTTTTAAAAATTATAACTTGCTAATAAAACCATGTTTAGGCATAAATAAATCTCCGGACCTTTTAAGTTTTTGTATTAAATCTGTAACTTTATCTTCATCAACTTCTTTTTCTTTTGCAGCTTTAATTATTTCTGCAATAGGAATAACTTTACCAAACTTATTTTCCATTTCAGTAATAATATCTTTAACTGTTTTAATATATGATCTTTGACTTGCTGAAACTCCTCCTCTGAATCTGTCAACATCTATTTTTCCTGTTGCAGGGTCGAGTCCAAGTTGAACTAAACAGTAATGAACAAGCTCTATTGCAACCCTTGCATCTTTTTTAGTAACTTTATCATCTAACCTTAGCTTTGCTGCAGCCTCACTTAATCTTACAAGTGCTTCAAGTTGTCTTGCAGAGATAGGAATAGCTTTAATTTTACCTTCTTCTCCCCCAGACATTCTCATTTTTACATAATACTCTTGTAATTCTTTTAATGCTGCATCTGTCAGTCTTGGTTTAGCATTTCTTTTAGCAAAAGAAATATATTTTTTGATAAAATCGGTGCTTAAAGGTGTGATAAGGTTTGCTTCTTGATCTTGATGAAGTTTAAGAATAAAACCTGCAAGTTTTTCATCAACTTCTCTAATTGGATTATCTTTCATTGGAAAAATTAAATCAAATCTATTAAGGATTGTGCTAGGAAAATTAATTTGAGAACCAATACTTTCATAAGGATCGAATCTATCATATTTAGGATTGGCTGCAGCCAGGACAGTTGTTTCTGCTCTAAGAGTTGCATGAATATTAGCTTTTGCAATTGTAACAGTTTGTTGTTCAAGAGCTTCGTGCAATGCACTACTATCTTCTCTACTCATTTTATCAAATTCATCAATACAACATAAACCTTTATTTGCAAGAATAATTGCCCCTGCTTCTAAAGCCCAGCCTCTTATAAAGTCATCTTTAACAACACTAGCTGTTAAACCTGCACCAGATGCACCTCTACCAGAAACAAATCTTACTTTAGGTGCAACTTTTGTTATTCTTTGTAACATAATAGATTTACCTGCTCCTGGATCACCAATAAGTAAAATATGAATATCTCCTCTTGTTACAGTTCCATCTTTTCTTTCTTTTCTTACTCCACCAATTAATTGTAATAATAAAGCTTGTTTAATTCTTGTGTGACCATAAACTGTTGGAGCCATACTTTCAACAATTTTTTTATTCATGTTAGGGTCTTTTGAAAGATCTTTAATTTCTTTAATTTCTTCTTCACTTAGATTAATTTCAGAAAATTCTTCTTGTATAGCCTGAATGTGATTTGCTTCAACTAATAAATCAAATCTAGTTGATTTACTTCCATCTCTTGCTATAATTGGTATTTCTTTAAGAACGCCAGTAATACTAAGTTTAGATCCTGGATTAGTTTTTTTCTCTGTCATAGGGCTAACAAGATCTTCTTTAAGAATAATGTTTAATCTTTTAGGTTGTTCTCCACCGTCCATATTTTCTGGTGATTCTTCAAGAACAATTCTTTGTGCATCAACTAAGTCTTTACTTAATAATCTAAATTTACCTTTTCTTCCACAACCACAAGTTGTTGGTTCTCTAAATTTTGTATCTAATTGAAGAACAGTAATTCTATTACCACAAGATGGACATTCAAAAACTGCACTAGTAACTTGTGGTCTAACATCTGATTTTTGTCTGACAATTCCTGCAAGTTCAATAAATTTACCAATATGCACACTTCTAACATTTTTTATTTGGATATTTTGTTCTGCAGGAAGATTAGAAAATCTAACTCTAACATTTGGTTGTTCATCAACACCAAGGTCAATGCCTTCAATAGCAAGTTCACCTGCTCTGATTGTATTTTCAGGTTCATCAATAAGAAGTTCTGCTAATTCTGGATTAAAAATTGCAAGTTGATTAAAATCAATTGAAATAAGTTTTTTTTGATTTCTAATGTTATTAGTTATCTCGCTAAGATAGGTCATCTCAATGAATTCTTGAAATTTATTTATTTGGTCTTGCACTTCCATTTTAATATTTTAGTAATTTTAATTTTTTTATATAGCTTACGCTAGTTTGTCTTGTGTTTAAGAACGCAATTATTTGTTAACTTTTTTGATATTAACAATTAATTTCTCAAGTGCAGCTTTAACTTCTTCTTCTGATTTTGTTCCAGTACATACAACTTTTCCATTACCAAATAACAAGAAAGTTGCCTTTGCATCAATTAACTTGTATACTAATCCAGGGAATTGTTCTGGTTCATACTCAGTATTGCTAAGTTTCATAGCTAGAGTATTTAGATTTAAATTAACTCCTATTGCACTTGATGCAACCAAATTTTGTACTACAATTTCTGGTGTGATTGTTATATTAATACCTATTTTAGCTACAGCTTCTTTTATTTTTACTATTGCTTGCTTTACCTCAACAAGTGTTTTTGCACCTGTGCAGACTATTTTTCCTGAGCTAAAAATTAATGAACTAGTTTTAGGTTCTTTAATTCTAAGAACAAGTCCTGGAAATTGTTCAGGATTGTATTCAGTATTACTAAGAGAAGCAGCCATTTTTTCTAAGGGAATTGGATGTTTTAAGTCACTACTAACAACGATGTTAACAACATTAATCTTTTTTATCTCATAATTTTGATTTGCTTTAACCATTTAAAAACCCCCTAATCATTATTCGTGATTTTGTATTTAAACGTAAATGACTCTTTGTTTATAAATGTTTATAAATCCTTCAACCAAAATCAAAAAAAACCTTTATAAAGAAAAATTTTTTTATCGACGATAAAGACCAAAGCTTCATTTGTAAACAGTGATTTCAGCTACCTCAGATATAAAAATTGACCAATTTCACTCACTAGTATGGGAAAAGCACCCCTTGATTTCATGTGGAAATAAGGTTATATCTTTCTTCTATTAATTTTAGCTATTTTAGTTCCTTTTTTAGGCATATAAACACTAGATTTGTAGCATTTTGAATCATACATCTTTATTAATTCTTTATAAGATTCAGAAAGAACAACTGAATAAACTGCATAAATTGGTATGGCCATTAACATACCCAAAGGTCCGTAAAGCTGCGCTCCAGCCAAAATTAAAACAATACCAACTAAAGGTTGAATATTCACATGTTTTGGTATTAAGAAAGGAATAAGATAATATGCATCAATTGTTTGTGCTATAACCATTGTTATTACAGTTATAATAAATGTGCTTGTTGTTGGTTCTAATAAACTAACTAAGATTGGCCCAATTGCACCTATCCATGGCCCAATATAAGGTATTATATTTAATAATCCGCATAAAATCCCAAAAAATATCCAGCCTTTTAATCCGGCTATATAAAATCCAATACAACAAATAATTGCGATTATTAAACTTTCCAATAATTTTGCATAAGAATAACCCTTAAGTTTCTTAGATGAATCATTAATTATCTTACTAATGCTGCCTTTGAACTTTTTCGGGATAATATCTAATAATTCTTTTTTGAACTTGTGTTTATGTCTAAAATAAAGTGTAAACATCAATGGAATTATTATAATTGCTTCAGCAATAAAAATTGCAATTCCAGAAATTATTTTAACTAAAAAATTAGTTATGAATGTTTGAACAGAATTAATAATTTGGTTTGTTTGTATTAAATTAACCATTTCCTCTCCTAGAATTGCTTGAGATTTTTCAATATATATCTGTTCAACTGTTACATCATTACTCTGCATAAAATTAACAGTTTTATTAATATCTTTTGCAGTAAATGCGATTAAGAGATAAAGAAGGATTAGCCAAACTAAAACTGTTAATATTGTAAATATTGTTTTCAAGAACTTTTTTTCATCAATATGGAATTTTTTTATTATATGTTTGAATTTTTTATGACTTCTTTCACTTATTAGGATTATTAATCCACCTATAACAATAACTATGAAAATACTACTAAAATAAAAAAGTAAAGATACAATTAAACTCATTACAATAAATAAAATTAGAATTATTATCCACACTCTTTTATTTGTTGAAATCTCCATTATTGATAGTTTTTAATTTCTAGTTTTATAAAGATTATTTATTTAATACTTTTTTGAAATAATTATTAATACTATCTTCTTTTATTATAATTAGACATTATAATAAAAACATTTATATATAAATATGACAGAATTCTATTATAATGGAACAAAGCATGTTTAGAGGTGGATTAGTATTCTTAGAACAAATAGGAGTATATGATGTTGTTTTACCTTTTTTACTAACTTTTACATTGGTTTTCGCTTTGCTCGAAAAGACAAAAATTTTAGGAGTGCAAAAAGATCCTTATTCTAGTGATAAAACAATGCATCCTAAAAAGAACTTAAATAGTATGGTTGCATTTGTTATTGCATTCTTTGTAATTGCATCATCTAAACTTGTTGAATTAATAAGTAAAACTGTTTCACAAATATTTATTCTTATTTTATTAGCTGTGATGTTTATGCTGGTTGCAGGAACTTTTGCTAAAGATGAAGAATTCTTTTTACCGCCTAAACTACAAAAAGTGTTTATGTGGATATCTTTTGTTGTTATTATCTTAATTTTCCTTAATACTATTGGTTGGTTAGAATCTGCATACAAATTCTTAAGTGTGCATTGGAGTGGCCAAGTTGTATCATCATTAATTTTAATAGTTGTCATTGCTTTATTTATTCTGATTATTGCTAGTGGTAATTCTACTCCTAAACCTAAGGAGAAGAAAGACTCAGAGGACTAAACTTATAAATAATAATATTTATAAAAGATATAATACAATATAAATACATTAATAAGATGGTGAAAATAAAATGAACCTTTACGATTCGATAATAACACTTGAACAAACCGGGATTTTGGATATATTTCTTCCATTTATCTTAATTTTTGTAATTGTTTTTGCAGTGCTTCAAAGAACTCATATTTTGGGTAAAGGTGCTGATAAAAAGAAATTTAATGTTGTTTTAGCATTAGTAATGGGATTATCTGTTGTAATTCCTCATGCTTTGGGAAGATACCCTCCTGAATCCGATCCAGTTCTTTTAATTAATAATGTTTTACCTAACATTTCTTTAATAATGTTAGCTGTAATTGCATTCATGCTTATTATTGGTGTTTTCGGTCATAGCATTAAACTTGGTGAAAAAGGAACTCTTTCCGGTTTAGTTATGATTATTGCTGCTTTTGCTGTTCTTTGCACATTTGGTGTTGCTGCTAATTGGTTTGGACAATTACCTTGGTGGTTAAGTTTCTTAGAAGATCCATCCACACAAACTTTGTTTATTGTTATCCTAGTTACTGGAATAATATTAGCAATAATCACTAAAGGTGGCGGAGACGATAAAGGGCCTGAGGATTCTAACTTTGCTAAATTGTTTAAGGGTAGCTTAGATAAAGTTGGTGATTAATAAATAATTAAAATGGCTTCAATACTTGATATAGGACTAACAAGATTCTTTATGCCTATCTTTGTCTTTTTATTAGTGTTTGCTGGAATTTATGCAATGCTAAATAAATTTGGTTTATTTGGTAAAGAGACAAAAGGAATAAATGCAATAATTGCTTTTGTTTTAGCTTTAATTGTTGTTCTATCAGAAAGTGTTGTTAATTACATAACTTTTGTAATACCTTGGTTTTTTATTCTAGCATTAATTTTATTATTCTTTATTTTTATTGGAAAAATGTTCGGGAAGAAAGATACTGATGTTGCTTGGGCTTTTTCTTGGGGAACACGATCACCAGTAATAACTTGGGTTGTTATATTTGTTACATTAGTAATTGTTATTGGCTTTGCAAACATTGGTGGTCAAGAATTACTAGAAGGAAATCCTGAATTTACTCCAGGTGAAGCTAATGTTAATGAAAACAATGAAGATTATGTTCAATCTCAAACTGAAACTTCAAATCCTGCTCTTGCAGAAGGAAGAATTAATCCTGCTTCTTCAGATTATAGTTCAAATTTTTTAGCAACCATGGTTCATCCTAAAGTTTTAGGAATGCTTATTTTATCTGTTGTTGCATTAGTTACGATTCTGCTATTAACTAAAAGTGGGTTTTCACCTGATAAATAGTTTTTTATTTTTTTCTTAATTAGAGAATTAAATTAATAAGAAAAATAAAATAATAAAAAAAAGAAAGAAAAAACTACTTCTTAATGTTAGCCCAAGCAAGACCAAATAGTTCTTCTATAGCTGAAGCAAAGAATGGTGTGTTTATCCAAATACCAACATCATAGTTTGGATGAACTTCTTTATCGTCCATTACCATAAATACTATTTCTTTACCATCAACAACAATAAATCTTGCTTTAGTCTTTGTATTTTTTATTTCAGCAACACCTTTAAGATCTGCAACAACTTTTTTATTGTTTTTAGTTAATGGAGCTAATATCCTTATTTTCACTCCTCTTTTTTTGATTTGCTCAAAAACAGGTTTTAAAGAATCAATTTTTCTAAGTAAACCTTGTTCTGTTGTCATTATCGTTACAGTTTTTTCTGCACTCCTTATAACTAATTCTAAATGATTGTATAAGTTGTGTCTGCCTTTTAATGAGCCTGAAAGGTCACTAGGTTCAACAAGCTCAATTCCTTGAGTATGTAAAGAATTTAGTTCATTAATAACATCAGTATTCTTTAAATCAACTAATCTTTTAACTTTTTCTTCACTACTTTTCTTAATATTCTTTTTAACTCTTTCAAGAACTTCTTTTGGCGGAACTGCAAGGTATTTTATTGGTTTA
>CAYLIL010000028.1:0-8875 GCA_964384045.1 uncultured Methanosarcinales archaeon | reverse complement strand
ATTTTCTTAATAACAGCAGGCATCATTTGCCCTGGTGCTTGTGGATGATTAAGACCGATTGTTACACCTTCTTTTAATTGATCAACTTTATCACCAAAAGCTTCTTTAGGAACTTCTTGAACTAATTCTAGTCTTGAAATACCATAAGCATCTTCTGATTTAATTGTGACTGTTTTCTTTTCAGCTTTTTTCATTCCAATAACTGCATTGTCAAATCCTTTAACAACCATTCCTTGTCCTGCAATAAATTCTAGAGGTTGATCTTTACTTTGATCAAATATTTCTCCGGATTCATATTTTCCAACATAATTTACTTTTACAAGATCTCCTTGTTTTATCATTTCATCTACCATAGTATATACCCCATTTATTGGTTGAATTTCAAGAAAATTAAGTTATTTAAAAACTTATGGATATCTTAAATCAATTAATTATCTATAGTTGAATTAAGATAACTATCCAACATAATCCATATCTTTATTCTTAACAGTTTGTAAAGCACTATTGCTTCGCTCAATAATTTTCTTT
The DNA here is from genome assembly GCA_964384045.1 of uncultured Methanosarcinales archaeon. Taxonomy (GTDB): domain Archaea; phylum Nanobdellota; class Nanobdellia; order Woesearchaeales; family CAYZNE01; genus CAYZNE01. Next base: position 8,347 of record CAYLIL010000028.1, on the reverse strand, counting down.
AATTTTATTTCAAAAATTTCTGCTTGTTTTAGTAAAGGTTTGTAATCAATGTCTAAATCAAGATATTTATCAAGAATTTCTATAACTTTTGCAGAAGATTTGCTGTCAGGAAGTTTAGATGTAGTTGTTGCAAAAATTGCAGTTATGTTTTTTGCCCTTAATATTAAGCCAGCAATAACTCCAAGAACAATACTTTCCTTTAATAATTTAAGTCCAAGATCAGCAAGTTTATGGTTACCGATGTAAAAGAATTCAGGTTGTTTTTTCTTAGGTGCACCAGCAACACCCTCTAAATTAATTATTTCTTTAGCTTTAATTTCATCATTTAGTTTTGCAATTGCATCAGCAATTTTCCATTCAATACCTTTAGTTGAAATCATAACATGAATTATAACAATATTATGTTTTTTATTATAAAAAACAGTCATTGGTTTTATAACTTTTCCTTGATGAATTGCAAGAGTTGGTGGAACTTCTTCATAATGAAAAACTCCTATTTCAACTGCATTAAGATGTTCAATAAGAAATTCAGTTGTTATTGTTCCAATAAGACCATAACCAGGAAATCCACAAATGATTGTAGCATTAGGTTTAATTTTTGTATAAAGATTAATATGCATTAGTCCACACCCCTTAATAAAATAAATATACAAAAGCATATTTATAAAGTTTACTTTAATTAAAACAAACTATAATATTCTTCATAATTTCTAGTATAATATGAAAAACATTAAAAAGGATTGAATATTATAGGAGTATAGGTGAAGATATATGAACCCAGAAGAAAAATATGAATTAATAACAAAGAACCTTCAAGAAGTTGTTGATGAAGAAAAGTTAAAAGAAATTTTGAAAGAAAGAGATCTAAAACTTTATTGGGGAACTGCACCAACAGGTAAACCTCATCTTGGTTATTTTGTTCCTATGCTTAAAATTGGAGAATTACTAAAAGCTGGTTGTGAAGTTACAATTCTATTTGCAAATATTCATGCTTATCTTGATAATATGAAATCTAGCTGGGAGTTACTTAAATTTAGAACAGATTATTATAAATTTATTATCAAAGAAATGCTAAAATTAGTTGATGTTCCACTAAATAAATTAAAATTTGTTATAGGTAAAGAATTTCAAACAAAACCAGAATATACTCTTGATATGTATAGAATATCTGCACTTGCATCAACAAGAGACACACAGAGGGCAGGAGCAGACGTAGTTAAACAAACTAAAACTCCAAAAATGTCCGGCTTACTTTATCCAATTTTACAAGCTCTAGATGAACAATATTTAGGTGTTGATGCTCAATTTGGAGGATTAGATCAAAGAAAAATATTTATGTTTGCTCGAGAATTTCTTCCAAAAATTGGTTATAAAAAAAGAATACATTTAATGAATCCATTAGTTCCTGGTCTAGGAGAATCAGGAAAAATGTCAGCATCAGAACCAAATTCAAAAATTGATTTTGATGACACAGATAAACAAATTAAGAAAAAAATAAATAAAGCTTTTTCTGTTGATGGAAAAATTGAAGGTAATGGCTTACTTGCAATCCTAAAACATATTATTTTTATTAAACTTAATCATGAAAAAAGAGATTTTACTATTGATAGACCAGAACAATACGGCGGAAAAATAACTTTTAAAACTTATGATGAAGTTGAAAAAGCTTTTGCATCAAAAGAACTTGCCTCTGTTGACTTAAAACAAGGTCTTGCAGAAGAAGTTATTAAATTTATTACTCCTTTAAGATCAAAACTTGAAGAAAATAAAGACTTATATAAAAAAGCATATGGTGAATAAAAATGGAAAAGAAAATATTTAAAATTGGATTTGTAATATTAATATTGCTTATATTTAGCCCATTAACTTTTCTTATAGCAAACACTATTGTTAGTAATGTTATAGTCGATGATTATAAAGACTGTTATCTTGACTATCCTCCTAAATTAGACATGAATACTGAGGAATTAAATACTAGAACCACACAAAACAAAGAGTGTGAAGACTATAATGCTAATCTTAGAAAAGAAAAAGGAACTCTACAATTTATAATTGTATCAATAATAAGTATAATTGCAATAATTTTGATATTGTTAATTATGAATAAGTTAGATGATGTAATTAACTATGGAATTTTCTTTGGTGCAGGATTAAATACAATAGTTATATTGTTAATAAATACAGAAACTAATTCTTTCCTATCAATTGGATTAGGAGTTTTGTTATTCGTCTTAATAATTGTATTCATTAATAGAAAGCTTCGAAAGAAGTGATAACTAAACACCCCAAAGAGGGTTTTCTTTTCTTTTAAGTTCTGCAAGTTCTTTGAGTGCAGCTTTTTCTTCTTTAGTTAAAAGCTTAGCCCATTTCTTTAGTTCCCTAAATTCAGTTTCAGAAATATCAACTAAAAAAATATCTCCTTCATTTGCTTGACGACCAATAGTCAAATTAGGAATACTTATTGCAACCCTATCTTTACAGTTGCACTTATTAACTGAGTCTTTATTTTTCTGAATACTTTTTATAGAACCAATTTTTTTCCCAGTTGCAGCATTAATTAGAGAGACATTTGTTTTCAACATTCCAGCTAAGACTTCTATGCCAATAACAGCAGGATTACTCTGTCTAAAAATACAATTCTGCAAAAATTCAATTTTAGCAGGCCGAGTTAAAGAATTTATTTTTTCCTCTTCTTCTCTTTTTTTCATAGCTACAATATAAGCTTCATAATCATCTAAAATCTTATAGATAATAGCACTAGAAATTATTTTAACATGTTCTGAAACATAATCCGTATCCAGTTTAGAATTAAACGCTAAGATAACACAATTCTTTGGATCATCTTCAAAGTTTGCTTCAGCGTCCATAATATCTTTTTTAGATATGTTTCCGATAGTTGCTTTTTTAATCATAACCTCTTTACTTTGTAAAATATGAATCATCGCTTCTAAAGAACCAAGATTATCCGCTTTTAGAACAATTCCAGATCCATCAGTTTCAATCATAACCTCATTAACTTCTTTTTGCACTTCTTCTTTTGCTTTTTCAATTGCATCAGAATTATTCTCACAAGAAATAACAGGCATACCCGACGCTGCACAATCTAAGTTTGGTGCACTTATCTTTACTCCTGTTGCAGCAAAAACTTGTTTTACTTGTTTAAATTTACTTTTCTTATCTCTCATTTCTTGTAAAGGTAGAGGTTGAAGTAGTGCTCTAACTTTTGTAACAATTGGTTCATTAAGAGAACCAATGATTATAGTATCATTAACGCTTAGCGATCCATTATATAATATCAATTCAATAGTTGTTCCAAAACCTTTTTCTTCTTTAACTTCTAATATGGTTGCTTTTGCCGGACCATCAGTAGCAACATGAAGATTATTCTCTAAAAATCTTTGAGCTAAACCAGTTACAACCATCATTAATTCTGCAATCCCAAAACCAGTTTTTGCAGAGCAAGGAACAATTGCAACTTGTTTTGTAAAATCAACCCTATCAAATCTTTCTGCTTCAATTTGAAACTTTTCATGAAGCTGGCCTACAAGATTATATAATCTTGTTTCAAGAGTTGTGATAACCTCTTGATCTTGAGAATTAATTGATTGTATAAGTGAAGAATTGATATCTCTTGGTAAATTAAACCTTGGAACAAGATCAACCTTATTTGCAGCGATAATAAAAGGAGTTTTACTTGATTTGAGAATTTCAATTGCTTCAATTGTTTGTGGTTTAAACCCTTCATTTATATCAATTGTAACAATTGCAATATCTGCAAGAGCTCCACCTCTTTTCCTTAAAGAAGTAAAAGCTGCATGCCCAGGCGTATCTATAAATAATAAGCCAGGAATTGTAAATTCCATTTTTAATGAATCAAGTAAAGAACCACATTTTTTTTTAATTATATCTAAAGGAATGATACTAGCACCAATTGCTTGAGTTATTGCACCAGCTTCAGTTTTTAAAATATTAGAATCTCTTACAGCATCAAGTATACTTGATTTTCCATGATCTACATGCCCAAGAACTGAAACAATAGGACTTCTTATTTTATCTGTCATAAACATAAGAAAAGATAAATATTTTATAAAGGTAGTTATAAAATAGTATAAATTGAAAAGCTTTTAAAAGGAGTATGATAATAATTAATATATTATTATCCTTGAGGTGTCAAAATGAAAAAAGAATTATTTATTATCTTAGGTTTTCTAGTATTAGTAGGTGCAGCATTCATATTTGCAACAGCTCCAGAAGGAGTAAGCTGGCACCCAACATTATATGCAAATTATATAGAAGTTGATCCAGATTGTGATGCTGGAGGAATTAAGATTGGGGATGACTCTTGGATATATGATGATAGTTGTTCAGCAGAAAGTTCAGGACAAACATTAGTTATCAAATCATATGATTTAATAAAATTACAGAGTGGAGAATCTGCAGATTTATTTATCACACCTAATGGGTATTTAGGAATAGGAAAATTACCAACAGCAAGTTTAGACATAGCTGAAGATCCACAAGGACAACCAGCAATAAAATTCCCAGATGGTTCAAGCCAAAACACAGGATTACCAATTTGTGATGAAGGACAAACTATAATTATGACTGCTGGAGGATATTGGGATTGTGCACCATTCCAATTTGACTCAGCTAACTGTGGAAATGGAGCAATAGAAAACGATGAAGAATGTGATGATGGAAACACTATCTCTGGAGATGGTTGTAGTGAATATTGTATAATTGAAGATAATGATGGCGGTTATCCACCTGGTTGCTTCAAAGAAAACACTTTAATCTCAACACCAAATGGTGAAAAAGAAATTCAAACTTTAGAAAAAGGAGATATAGTATACGCTTATGACCATAAAATAAATCAAATTGTAGAAACAGAAGTAGAAAAACTTCTCATACATGAAGATTTAAAAGATCCAGCAGCATTATTAACATTAACTAATGGACAAGAATTATATGTAACATTAAACCATCCTTTCCCTAATGTAGATATTGAACTAAAAGATCATGAATTATATGATGATGGTTTTTATCCATACTTAAGATTAGAGTTCTTTAGTGCAGGAAATAAAATGTTTTATCTAAACCAAGATGAAATTGAATTTGTTGCAATTGAAAGTATTGAAGATATTGGTTACTTTGATATTGAATATAACCTTTATTTGAAAGATACAAATACTTTCTTTGCTAATGGACTTCTTGTTCATAATACCGACTGTTGCGGCGCAGGATGTTGTGATTGTAGTTGTGTTGGCGGACCAGGAAATAAGTATGAAGAAGAGGATGATGATAATTCCGGTGGCGTTTTTGATTAATTTTTCTTTTTTTAATTATTATTTATAAGCTAAAATTCTAAGATTTAGCAATAAAATTTATAAAAACAAGATATTAATATATAAAATAGTATACTAGAGTAGAAAATATGGCAACTCAAACAAATGCTCACGGAACAAGGATTTTTGACATGCTTTTCAAAGAAGATGAAATTAGTTGGCAAAGTATGATTTATTCTTTAATTGAAGAAGAAAATATGAATCCCTGGGATATTAATGTTTCAGTTATTGCCAAAAAGTTCTTACAAAAATTAAAAACATTAAAAGAGATGGATTTTAGAATATCTGGAAAAATTATTCTTGCATCTGCAATTCTTCTAAAAATAAAATCAAAACATTTACTTGAAACAGATATTGTTGCACTCGATAATTTAATGAACAGCGAGGACCCATTTGATTTATTAGATGATGAAAGACCAGAGGTTGTTAGATATAAAGATGAAAGAAATGCAATTAGACCTAGAACTCCACAACCGAGAATTAGAAAAATCTCCGTTTATGATTTAGTTAGTGCATTAGAAAAAGCATTAAAATTAGAACAAAGAAGAAACTATTATAAAAAACCAGAAGAAGTTAGAATAGTTGCACCTAAAAAACCAGAAATGGACATACAAACAAGAATGAAAAATATATTACAAGAAGCAACAGCATACTTCAAAGCTAACCCTTTACTAACATTTGAACAGCTAGTCCCATCAGAAAGCAGAGAAGATAAAGTCTTCACATTTATCCCATTATTACATTTAGAAAATCAAAGAGCATTACAAATGAAGCAAAAAAAACACTTTGGTGAAATTCATATAAAATTAGCATTGAATTAAGAACTATTTCTTTAAGCAATACATTTATAACCCTAATTTAGCTTGAATATTTCTTTTTTTTTGATTGCTACTTTATAGTGACTATGTGGCGAAAACTTTATAAATAATTAGTATATATACTTATTTATTATGAAAAGATTATTTTTAGTTTTAATAATTATCTTATTATGTTCTATTTTTGTTAGTGCTGATCCTTTTAGGGATATTGTTATTGATGTTAGCACTCCTTATGGTGAGCCTGTTGGAAATGTTTTTATTTCTATGTATCAGCAACATAATGATTATTATAATTATAATGGTGTTACTGATTCTGAAGGTATGATTACATTTGAAAATGTTGATGCTCGAGCTTGGATGCCCGTTACTCCTGGTGATGAAGTTCCTATTAGAGGAGGTTTAGTTATTAGTGGGCCAACTGATATTAGTAGTGCTCCTGTTAAAGAAACAATTAGAAATAATGATTTTTCTAAGTTGTATGGTCGGAGTGATACTGTTCCTCATGTTATGTTTCCTGTTAGATTATTCTTTTTTGATTTTAGTTCTGGTACTAGTTGTGAATATGATTTTATTCCTAAAATTTACAATGCTTCTTTTAGTTTTATTGATGATCCTATTATGTTAGAATTTATTGTTAGTGATGGTTCGCCGGTTAATACTTTACCTGAATCAATAATTATTGATGAAGAGGATAATCATGAAATAATTATAAATTTAGAAGATTACATTTATGATTTTGAAAATAATTTTAATGATTTAACAATTAATATTGAATCTTCAAATTGGAATGTTATTGATGGAGAAATTAATATTATTGATGATGAATTAATTATTAATTTTTTACCCTCGATTGATTTAGAATATCATGTTGATAATTCTGTTACATTCACTATTTCCGTTGAAGATATAGAAAATAATTACATTGAAACAACTTACACTTATGAATATGTTCCAGAATATAAAGCTTTACATGGTTATATTATTGATCTTTATTCTGGTGTTGATATTGATGATTCTGTTATTGATATTGAGAATACTAATGCATTAACTTTATTTGAAGATAATGATTTTATAGCTTTTTTTGATTATGGGGATAATGCAATTCTTCATATAACAAAAGAAGATTATTATGATAGTAATAGATTAATTGAATTTAATGATGATACTTATTTAGATTTTACTCTTGTTCCTGATTTATATGATGGTGGTCTTGGTTATGATCCTTACATGGAAGGATTTGATCAAAGTTTTAGATGGCTTGGTTCAAGCACAGTTAGACATATTGCTAATGTTAATTTAACTATTTGTGATGCTAATGGTTGGGGTTACAATCCAACTCCAGAAGAAGTTGCTATGGTTGAGGATGTTTTAGATTATTATTATGAAGCTACAAGAGGACTCATAACAACTCATGAAAATGGTGATACTTTGATTGCAACCAGTGTTGATGAATGCGTAGAGAATGCAGGTATTGGTTTTTTAATTTATCGTTGGAATACTACTATTCCTGGTTCTGGGATGAATGGGCTTTATAGGGATGGTCATGTTGTAATTGGCGGTAAAGCAACTTATCAAGATGGTATTGGTCAAGCAGTTATTAGTCAAGAGGCAATGCAATTGTTGGGGCCACATACTGATCAAGATTATTTATTGCCTAGTGTTTTTGCTCAAAATGGGGCTCACTCTGATTTTCCTACTGTGATTGATATGGCTTGGTGTGATTGGATGTATTCTAGACTATTGGAAAATTATGGTCCAGATACTGATCCTGGTTCTGAGCAAAGTAGAAGTCTTAGAAATAACAATGTTTATGATGAAGTTAGATATGATTATACCACTTATATTAATGGTAAAGAAGTTTACTTAAGTAAATTATTGGGTTATTCTCCTATTGATGTTGTTGTTAAAGATGAGTCGGAAATTTTGCAGAGAGAAGATCTTCCTGATAATGCAGTTATTATTAGTGAAAAAATTAGTAATGCTTTTTCTATTATTCCTCCTATGAAAGAATTAAGTAATAAAAAGAAATTAATGATTAAAAAATTATTTATTTAATTATTAAAACTATTTATTGGGCAAACCCAATTACCAAGTACTTCAAATTTTTCTATGTTATAGCAACAAGATGTTTCTGTTTCCCAATTAACACATCCTTCTTGATTAAAATATTCTTCTTCAAAATAA
>CAYLIL010000027.1:0-8991 GCA_964384045.1 uncultured Methanosarcinales archaeon | reverse complement strand
CTTCCATAGGTTGATCAATTGATCTTAAAGAGAAAGTTGGATATACCTCATCTTGTGCTCTATCGATTATTAAATTAAATGCATCACATGAACTTACAGATTTACCAGTTAACCCTTGTTTAAATGGTGAAGGTTGAGTTGTACTTGTTTCTAGTAAAGCGAATCCCATCATACCTTGTTGATCATAAGGATTATGTTCATCATGATTACTCTTTTTCATATAAACTGTCTCCCCATCAATCCCGACCCAAGCAAACCAATAATCATAATCTTGTCGAAATATATTGAATCTGATTTGTCCTGAAAATTCCCCTTGCATATTACTTCCTAAACCACAAGTTCCTTCGTCACTATTTCCTACAAATAAGGGTTCCAATTCTCTTACAGCAGGAGCATTATTAGCATTTAATAAATATAATAAATGTTGTCCCACAAACATATATCTTGATGTAGCTAAGTTGCCTTCTCCACCAAATAGTCTTGCTAGGTTTCCTCCATTAAACTGATCTACACAGTCTATTACCTGCTGAACTCTTTCATCCGATAAATAACCTTCTTCACTAAGCACACTTGAATCATCCCTTATGGAAGCATCAATCATCCTAAGGGCATTATGAAATGCTGTATACTCATTAGTTGATCTTGTTCCATCAAGAACATCTTTTATGAATTTATGGGTAGCTCTTCCTAATCCTGTTTTTATCTTCCCTTCTAAAAAAGGCCTATAAAATTCTAACTCACTTTCTAGTCTTGAAACTCTAAGTTTAGTGACTAAGCCTTCTTTAACACTTTGATATGTTGAATGTAAATACCGTCTATCCTGCTCTACAACAGGGGCTTCTTCAATCAATCTAGATAATCTCTCATCAATTGCATCAATTGTTCCAGTAAGTACTCTTTGAGAAATGTTCTGAGGTTCTCCTATTCCTTCATCTCTAACAATTATTGAATCTAGTGTACTTCTTGTTCCACTAGTAATAAACTGATCAAGATTTGTTACAATTTGATTGTATTCTGCAGTATCCATCTGTCTTCCGGAATAGATTCTCTCTGCCGTAATCCTACTAGGATTATCCTCTACTGCTGCAACAATAAGTTGTAATGTTTGATCCCACAAATCTGTTCTACTGCTTCTTCTTAAATCTTCTAGATATGAATGTAAGACCCACCCAAAATAAGTATTTGGTTGAGCATGTTCTACTGATTCTGGTTGAGCAGGACTATCTATTGTTTGTTGAACTGAATCATAATGACTCCTAGTATTGGAATCTCTCAATGTTTGATAAGATTCAATTAAACATCTAAATGATTCATTTGCTTTAGGCCAATCCTCAGAAGAATATGTACTTCTATTACCTTTGACAGCTCTTTCTTGAAATCTTTGCTTTAAAATGCTAGGGCCATCAGGTTTATCCAACTCTTCCCTAGTTATTCCAAGTTTAGAATAATAATCAGCATCACCTGTATAAAAATCCATTTCCTCAGGTGTAAAACGAGGACTGATTCCAATTTGTCTTGAATCTATTTGAGTCATTTCTATCTGAATATGGGGGGAGAAGATTATTTATAAATTTACCTAAATTTATTACTTTACAGTACTTAATTTTAAATTATAAGTAATAGATTTTCAACTGCTACGGGTAAACCAAAATTTTCTTAACACAAATCATCACTTAATCACTCCAATCTAAAATTAAAACTTTAGATAACACGCGATTAAACGGTTCCATTTCATTCCAACCCAAATTATTTTTCTTAACATTTTTAATCCATTAAATAAAATAAAAATTAAAAAATAACTATAGAATTTGCTAAAAATCCTAGTCAGCACAACCCTTACGGGTACCGCTTCCTTTTGGCAAATAAAAAACTCCGTTCGGCATCAAAGCCTCACTACGCATAACAAACATTAAAAGGTTGCGTTACTCGGGGCATCAAAGCCCCTGCGTTACTCACCCAAATTTTCGCTACGCGAAAACTTCTTTTAATGTCGATGTTATATACAATCAGAAATCGGTGCTATTTTATGGAATGGGGCTGGGCTTTATAATATTACATCAAAGGATCCTACCATCTGAGGATGCTGTCTTGAAGACCGATCAACCTTTACAGTTCGGGGTATTCTGAGGTCAGATAATCTTCCTTTTCTTAACAGATTATTTCTAAATAGATCATCTAAATCTCTTCTACCCCAATTCCAATCTTCTTCTTTGTTGTTTGCAGATGTTAAAATAACATAATCTTCACTTGTTCCTCTTTCCCTAAAAACATCTATTAAAGTACCACTATAACAAAGAAAAGCCAAAACCACTTTTTTACCTTTTATTGTATCTAATTTGTCAAGTAGTTCTTGATAACCCATAGAATCATAAGTGTCAATGACAAAATGATCTACCTGTCCTGATGCTGCATGAGAAGTTAGATACACAAATGTCAGAGTATCATCATGAGAAGCTTCAGAGATTCTTTGGATATTATCATCCAACTGATCTCGCATATCTGGTTGAGGAAAATCTCTTAACAATTCCCTTCTGCGTGCAACATCTGAAGATTCAGAAAAATACACATTTGGAAAACAATATCTCCTATGAGCATCAGACATATCAGTTCTGAAAAGCACTCTTGCTACAGAATCCCATACTAATCCAGATCTCATCTCCCTATATTTTGGAAAAAGATGTGCATAGTATGTTCCAATTGTCCAATCAAATTCTGGTTGAATAGGTTCTGGACCATCTGCAATATTCCCAGTTAGTACAGCTTCTAACTGATAGATTGATCTATTTCCATTAGAATTTGTTGCTTGTGAATAACCTGGATAACGATCATAATTATTGAAAAGTATAGCATGTCTATTTGTCGGTTCAAATAATGGCAAACTTGATCTTAATCTTATTGTTTTTGCCATAATAACTGGATTTAATTTCCCATTTATAAACTTTGGTATTGTAACTACTAACGAGTCAACAACATCTGATAAGCCCAGCCCCGTAATTCTTTTAATTAATGTATCACTTCGTTCAGCGTAGACGCACCGATTTCTGACTTTTCGGACGAAATTTTCCCGGACTCCGCAAACATATTAATTATACAACTAAATGTAAATATAGAAATATCACGCTTCTCTCATTATAAAATCGCAATTCTAAATGTTTGCTCGTAACGGGAAAAGTATATAACAGCCCTGGCGATGTTATACGCAATTAAATTTAATTTTCACGACTAGAAAACGGGAATTCTCTCTAACTGACCAAAGGGGCAATTTCTAAAAAGTGGAAGGGGGTCGCCTTGGTTGCTTCGCAACAGATAGTCTTGACTTCGTCAAGAAATTTATTAGATAATATTTTTCCACCCAAGAAATAATTTAAATCTTCAACCAAATTTGAACCCATCGATACATTTTTATACTTATTATTCATAATGCATATCATGAAGAACAAAAAATATATTAATATTGGAATAATAATCATCTTAGTCATTGCTTTGTTATCCGCACTCATTGTGATATATAATTCTAAAAGTTACATTACTACGCCAGAATCAGCCCCTACAGAAACTAAAATAGCAAATGTTGTATTTGAGAGCGATGTTGATATTAGTTCAACTAATGATGCGGTTTCATTGTTTGAACAGAATAAACAACCCATCCTTGCAGAAACTATAAACTTTGTGTATAACTCAGATTCTGTGGATCAAAAAAGGATGATCGATTCTGAACAAAAATTATTCCAATATTTACAAGTAGAATACAGAAAATGGGATGGCGATTATTATTGGATTCCTTCTAAAGATACAGATGCTAAATATTATGTTTTAGAAATTCCTTTAGTTTCTGAAGAAAATAATTGGATATATGAAAGTGAGATAGTATTTGTTATAAAAGAAGATTGCAAAGATCCTTTAGAAGAAATTTCAACTAATGTGGGAACAGGTGACCGGTTTTGTAGTAGTGGATTTACAGAATCCAAATCAGAAACACATAAACTAAGATATATTGTAAATAATAATGGAAAGGTTTATTATGCAGGCGTTTATTGATATAAATAATTATTTTCTTTTTGAAAAAAGAAGCAAAAAAGGACGGCGACCCCCTAACTTCTTTAACTAAATTGGACTTCGTCCTTGATACAAAATTGCCCTAGATGTACTTACGAGAAAGCTCTTCGAGCTTGAGAGAGAATTCCCTTAAAAATATAGTCTCCCTATGGTCGAGATTGATTGGAAAATTAAATTTAACTGAGCCTTCGGCTTTTTTTCTTGCAGAAAAAACGTATAACAGCGCGATGTTAGTTACAATTAAATTTAAGTTTCTATATAAAGTAAAAAGGGAATTCTCTAAAAAAATGGAAGGGGCAAGAAGTGTTAATTGATGTCATAAATAGATGTAATCTTTTATTCTTCAACTGGATAATAAACAATAAGGTTGAGTAAGGGGGCAAGAAAACTCTTTTATTTCAAAGGTGGCTTTCTGAGAATTAAAGTTTGTAGTTCTTCTACTAAGATAAATATTATTTTTGGATTTACTTTTGATTAAATCTATTTTTAGATAACCTTGTATTGTTCTAACTTCAAGTAAATGTTTAATCAAATCAAAATTCCAATTAAAATCAGACTTAAAATTTAATCCTTGTTTTTTTAAATCATATTCCTTTATCATTTTGGACAATCCTTTTTTAAAAAATATATGCTCTTGTCTTCTCCGACAAAACCTTGTTCTATCATAGACTTTTGACAATTCCAACAATAATCACCATCAGGAAATCCCTCTTCTTCACACAATTCATTTACACATACTTCCGGATGTTTAACTCCACAAATATCGCAGAAAAAATGAAAATATTTGGTTTTCCATTTTCCATTAATGAACATACTTTCACTTGAAGTATTTTTGTCTTTTGTTTCAACATACTTTTTCATTTTTTCAAGATGATAAAATTTTACTGTAGATTTCTTGGTCTTCTATTGATTTCATAACAAGTATAATCTTTTTTAGATAATTTAATTCAGGAAGAGAATTTAGGACTTCTTTTACCATCTCAGCAGATTTTATTAATGGAAGCCCATATACTCCTGTAGATATTGCAGGAAAAGAAATAGAAGAGACTTTAAGTTCTTCAGCTTTCCTTAAAGAATTGTAGTAACAATTTTTTATTAATAAGATGTCTTCTTTTCCATTGTTCTTTGCTCCAACAGTATGTATAACATATCTCGCAGGCAGATTATATGCTTTGGTTACAATAGTCTCACCAATTGAAAGAAAATCTAATCCTAACTTTGCTTTGATTTCCATACATTCCTTTTCAAGTTCTTTTCCAGCTACCTTATGGATAGCTCCACACACCCCACTACCTCGCATTAATGATCTATTTGCTGAATTTACAATAATATCTACAGGTATTTTAGTAATGTCTCCCAGATTCATATTTACTGTTAGTTTTTCGTTCATTTTCTCCATCCTGCAAATAGGCTTACTTCAATTTTTCCTTTCAAATCTTCTTCAATTCTCGCACCATAAACCATGAAAATAGAGATTTTACCAATTTTCTCAGCAACATCAAGAATTTCATCTAAAGTAATATCTGTTCCACCACTTACAACGAAAAAACAGCCATCAATTTTTTTGAAATCTTTTTTAATATCTTTAATAATCTCGTCTTTCTCGTCAAGTTTTGCCTTATATTTTTTTAACTCTATTCGTGAATTCATCATAAAAATCTGCCTGATGTCAGCATAGTCAAGACCAACTAATGATGGCAAAGCTATACACTCAATAAGTTCTTTTAGGAATCTGTGAGTTTTCTTAAAGACTTTACAGGATTTAATATGAGTTGAACAAGCATCATTGAGATTCTTAAATTTCTTTTCAGAGACAGATAGTTTAATGCTCCAATTTGAACCAGATTTTTTTATTTCTTCTTTATATTCCTTTGTTATATCTCTTGAAGATAGAAAATAAATCATATCGCCATCTAATATTTTATTAAAATCAGATTTTTTGGTTATTTCAACAAAATTTCCACCGTTTATTTTATTCTTTCCGTAAAAATCTCTTAGTCGCTTATTTTTCTGTAATAAAACAATATATACTTTAGCAAGACCGACCTCAATCTTTTCTTTTTCGTATTCTTCTTTATTTAAGCAGAATTTCTTAAAATCATCTTCATAGATTGTGTGATTCTCTACTAGATATTCTTTAAGTTGATGCATCTTTACAAATAAATCAAGAATCTCATCTTTTAGGAATTTTATAGCATTCTTTGATTTGAGTTTCTCAAATTCCTTTAATTTTTTATTGACTTCTACAATATCCCAATTTTCCAATTTTTTAAAACAACTTTTACATAAACCTGACTCTACATTCTTTGAAACCATCTTCTTACAAAACTCACAGCTTTTTTTCATTATTAATCACCTATTAATTATATTCATCCCAAGGAACTTTTAATTCTTTAGCCATCATTTTTTCTATTTTAGTAGCGAACTGATGTTCTTTTCTGTATGGTGCTTTTTTTTCATCTCCTGGTTCGCCATCTCCTTGATAATTTAAATCAAACTGGTCTATCTTTTCTATGGAGATATTTCTTGCAATAACTAATAGGACTTCGACTATCTCATGAATAAGAATTAAGAATTCAAAAAAACGGTTTCTGACAAATTTTCCAGATACATAAGTCATATGTTTTGTGATATTGATATACAACTGACCATTTTTAATATAATAATCTCCTAAAGTATCATATCTTTGTTGATTTTCGTTTACAAAATTAATAATTATGGATTCAAATTTTTTCATTCTTTAATTTACAAACTGCAAGTTATTTAATTTGATTACGCCTTTTCCAGTAATATATTCCTCATTTTTGCGTTAAATTTAAATATGTATTCCCAATAAGAATACATCATGGGCAAAATATTGAATTGGATTGAAAATAAAGAACACTTAAAAATAGCCATAATAGATTATGTAGAGGCAGAACTTGATATAATCAATTTTTCAAATGAGTATTGGATTAAGCATTGGGAAATATTTAAGCGTAAAAAAGATAATAGAAGAATATCTCAAAGAGAATTTAACGAAAGACTATATAATTACCTATGGATACCAAAAGTAAGCGAATTAATAATAATACTTTATTTGGAAGATTTGAAAGGGATTAACCACACAATGTATGAAATAAATAAGCTCCTAAGAAGGACAAAAGACCAATATAGTGCAACATTTAAATCTATTAAAAAACTTGAAGGGTTAGATATTACCTATACAAAATCTATCCCAAATTCAAATAGAAAAGAAAAACAAGTATTCATTAATAAAAATATAACTAAAATTTATGGAGATGATGAATTTAGACAAATGATGTTAAACGAATGGAACACAGATGCAAAAGAATATATAAAAAGAAAATTAAAATGGCTATTAGAAGAAAAAGAGAAAGTTGAAAATGGAATTAGAATGATTAAAAAAGGTAAGAAAGGGAGAGTTTTAGGATGGAACTAAAAGAGAACTTAGAGAAAATAAAAAAACAATTGCATGAGATCAATCTTAATAGACCTCTGAACATTTTTGATATTTCTCTTATTTCAGCAAGGGAAATATCTCATTCAGCTTTCTTAGCATGGCTATTGAATCCAAAAGAAAATCACAAATTAGGGGATTTATTTCTTAAAGAAATCTTTGCTCTACTTAAAATCAATCAAAAATACAAACTAAGCGAAATTGAGGTAGATACTGAAATAAGTGAAAAGTACAGAAGAATCGACATCATTATTGAATTTGAAAATCAAAAGATTTGTATTGAAAATAAGATTGAAGATTATCCCACTATAGAACAATTAACAGATGAAGTTGAATTATTTAAACCAACAATGATGGTTCTTTTAGCTCCCAAAACCACATTAAAGAATTTTAGTAAAGAATTAGAAAAAATTCCAGAAATAAAAACTATTAGTTATGACCAAATTTATAAAATAACTGAAAAAATAATTAAGTCAGCAAATTCAGATGTTAGATTCATTCTTCAACAATATATAAAAAACTTAGAGGTGAATATTATGGCAAACAAACTTAATAATTTTAATGAAAAATCCTTATTATATGTTGAGCATAGTGATGAAATAGATGAAATAATTGAAGAATTTGAGGATGAAAGAAAAAATATATGGAAAATATTCATAAAAAGATTAAAAAAGAAATTTTCTGAATTTAATTATAAGCATTTTGACAATTGGGAATATATAATTTTACAGAAAGATAATTGGTTAAAGAAAAAAGAATATGATATTTATATCGCAATTGATTTAATGACAGATGATGTTAAAAAGAATGAAACTGTTTTCTACATATGCTTCACTAAAAAATCATATCCAAGAATAAATAAGATTAGAAAGAATTTTAAAAACAAATTAAATGATTCACTTAAAAAAATAGGATATAGTTATGCTGATGAAACTTATTGTTTATATAAAAAAACAATAAAGGTAGAAAATAACTATGTAGATACTTTCTATAATGAATTTAACAAATTAATTGAAATAGATATTGTAAAGTCTATAGAAGAAAGTATTAAAGAAAGTTGAGTTTTCTTGCCCCTTGATACTTTGTTTTGATGTATCGGCTTCGCCTCATTTGATAAATACACTTCTTGCCCTTGATGTACTTCCTTGAAGGCTCACTATGTTCGCTAGATTGGAGAGAATTCCCTAAAATATAGTCTCCCTGCGGTCGGATTGATTGGAAACTTAAATTTAACTTTGCGGACGCAATTTTCCCACACTACGTATGGGAAAAGTAACTAACAGGAATTAAACGGTTCACAACGACCGCCTTCGGCTATTTTGCCAAGCAAAATTCGTTGTTCCCCTACATTGAATTTTCCAACTCTGAAAATTGAGGGTTGCCTCAATTTTCGAGGGAAAATCCAACGTCGCTTAATTCCGATGTTATGTTCAATTCGAGTTTTGGCTATTTTTGAGAAGGGGCTTGGGACATAG
>CAYLIL010000026.1:0-9168 GCA_964384045.1 uncultured Methanosarcinales archaeon | reverse complement strand
TTTTTCTAGTATAGAATTAATCAAATTGTATAGTTATCTTTAATATTACAATCCTAATCTTTCATCTAACTCTTTTGCAACTTCATCTAAGTCATCAAGAGTTTTATTGATATTCTTCTTAATCCTTTTAATTAATCCATGTATATTATCAACATTTAGAATATATTTATTTCTGTGATTTATTACAATGTCTGCATCCATTAACTTATTCAAATGATGGACAACTGTCCCTCTTGTTAAACCTGTCTTTTCTGCAAGTTCATCACTGCTTAATCCTTCTTTTTTTAGATTTTTAAGTAAAGTAATAAATATTCTATAGCAAGATTTATCTTTATCTCTAGGATTGAATAAACCAAGTGAGCCTCCAAACAATTGTATTTGTTCATTAACTCCTGCATTCCGAGATATTTCTGTTCTTATTATTGTTATTTTTTTGAAGTGCATATTATACTAAAGAATGAGGTAGTTTATAAAAATTATGTTGTTTCAGTTTCTTTTAGATATCCTGTATACCTTTGAGGTACTACCCTTATTTTATATACTTGTTGATTTTCCTAATTTTAGTGATATTATGGAAAAATTAGAAAATAAAGTAAAATATTTTATAGGGTCAAGTGTGAAGGCTCTAGATGAGGAGAATAATTTAGATGAATGTGGTTTTGAAAATAATCTTGGTTCAAAGTTTGTAAAATCTAAATTTGATTTTTGTATTGTTTATGGTAGTGGGAGTATTAAACATTTTTATTATATGATAAATTTAGCTTCTGTTGTTGCCCATAAAGCTACGCTCCTTGCAGGAAATACTGTTGCTATTTCCTCTGAGAGGGATTGGAAAAACTTGATAACTTATAATGTTGATGATGCTTTGGAGATTTTTAGTAAATTAGTAAATTATAAAATATCTGATTTAAAAACAAAAAATATTATATCTGAGAAACTGGCTGAGTTCTCGGTTAAAGAAAAGTCTGATTTTGAGAATTTAGTTGTTAATTACATAAAAAAAGGTAATTATGAGGTTTGTCTTAATTTAGAATAAAAATAAAAGAAAAATAAAAAAGAAAAAAACAAACTTAAGTTACAATTAACTTAACCTTTTCTGGATCGTATTTCCATTTTGAATCAAGAACTTTTGTTTTCTTGTAGTATTTAACAAGTCTTTTGATTTTTGCTTCAGTTAATTGCAATCCTCTTTTACCTGTCATATCTTTGTGGTTTTCTTCCATATGTTTTCTAATCATGATAGATTTCTTAATTAAAGCCATCATATCGTCTGGTATATCTTTTGCAATATTCTTTTCTTTAATTACTTGACTTACAGATTTTCCTAGTAATATTTTTACATCAGGAATTCCATATTCATCTCTTAGATAAAGTCCAATTTGTGCTGAAGTTTTACCTTCTTTTACGTATTTTACTATTAATAATTCAACTTCTTTTGTTGAATATTTTACCCATGAAGCTTTTTCCTTTTTTATAGGTTTGTGGCTTCCAGAGAGTCCTTTTTTTCTACTGTGCATTCTTGCCATTTTTTATTCACCATACTATTCATTAAAGATAGTATTTTAGTTTACTTAGAGAACTAGGATTTTGCATTAGGTTGTTTCCCAGTCAGATATACACAAGCTTTCACCGATGTATTCTCTAGCATATTGTTGTATTGTGGGTTTGTTTATAAATATTGTTATGGTTTTATCGGAAACTTTAATAATTAAGTTTGATTCTTCTTTTTTATGGGTTCAAACTATAAATCCTTGACATTAATCGTTTTATTTCTTGGTACATTAGGTGTTGGAAGCCATTTATATAGAAATAAGTTTATTAAAAATCTTGAACCTGATGCTATATATTGTGGTATAACTCATAATTTTGTTAGTAGTGCAAATTTTGATTTTAATTTACCAAAGTTCCTTAATTCTGATATAAATGATAATGGTAAGTATGAGTCTATTTTTATTTATTTAAATAATCGAGGGGAGAGGCTTTACAAAGAGATAACTAAATCTTCTGATGGTAATTTAATTTTTGGTAAGCCAAAGCCCTATACTAAAAATAAATTCCGCTTTTAGTATGTAACTCCTATAAAGTAGTTAAATAAACAAAAACTTTATAAATATTGAAATCTCACAACATTATTGTAAGTGTGGGGTGCTTCATAATTATCTAAACACCTCAAACACACACCCTTCGATTATGTTTCTTGCCTTCGCACTTACATTTTTTCTTTTTAAGATAAATTCAAACTTAACTATTGTTGTCACTAACTTTATAAATCATAATTACAAATTTCTTAGTGATATGGGATTTTTTACAACATCAGTTAAAAAGAATGCTAAGGAAGAGAGAGATTTCCAAAATCTAACTTTACTTTGCCCTAGATGTAATATTCCTATGAAGAAAATCATGAAAAACGGGGTTACAATTGATTTTTGCACTAAATGTAAGGGTATGTGGCTTGATGCTAAAGAAGTTGACAAGCTTGTTAGCTTTTAAATAGTATTTTTATCTATTTTAATCACAATACTCTAATTTAATACATTTAGGATATTCAAAAGAACTAAGCAGTTTTATTTGGTTCTTTTATTATATATGTTAGATTTTAATAAGATTAATAAAGAACTTCATATTGCTTAAATTAAGGTGTTATTATGAACAAAGAAGATAAGTCTCCAATTTTAAAATTAAAGGTAGCTGAGGCTATGCAAGATGATGTTAATAAAGGAATAGTTAGAGTAGATTCCAATCTAATGAAAGAAATCGGTTTAAGTGTTGGATCATTTATTGAAATTGAAGGTCAAAGAAAAACTGTTTGTATTGTAGATAGGGGTCTTCCGGGAGATATGGGATTAAATATTATTCGTATGGATGGTATTTCTAGAAGAAACGCTAAAACTAGCATTGGCGAAATAGTTAAAATAAAAAAGTTTGATATTAAAGAAGCAAAAAAAGTTACAATTGCACCTGCTAAAGAAGGAATAACAATTAAAGCTAATCCTATTGTTTTTAAGAATGGTCTTTTAGGAAGAGCAGTTGCAAAAAATGATCTTGTTGCGCTAGGTGGTTCTGCAACTAGAAAGAGAACCATGGCAACGGGAAATAATGAAAATGATTTTAATGCAGTCCTTAGTAACGCTTTTTCAAGGTTTGGTTTAGGTGATATTAAATTTGTTGTAACTCATGTTGATCCTAAAAATGAAAATGCTCTTGTTACAGAAAATACTGTTGTTGAATTTGATCCTACTCCTACTTCTCCTGAAGAAGAAAAAGTTTTTGATACTTCTTATGAAGATATCGGTGGTTTAGAAGATGAAGTTGCAAAAGTTAGAGAGATGATAGAGTTACCTCTAAAACATCCTCAATTATTTCAGAGATTAGGAATTCAACCTCCAAGAGGAGTTTTATTACATGGTCCTCCTGGAACAGGTAAAACTTTATTGGCAAAAGCAGTTGCAAATGAAACTGATGTTCATTTTATTAATTTACGTCCAAGTGAATTAATAAGTCCAATTCCTGGTGCTACAGAAAAAAAGTTTGAGAAAGTATTTCAAGATGCAGAAAGAAATGAGCCTTCTATTATTTTTATAGATGAAATAGATTCTTTTGCTTTCAAAAGAGAATCAAGAGGGGCTAATGAATTTCTCAATACGCCTGTAATAGAATTATTAAGACAAATGGATGGTCTTAAATCACGAGGAGGGGTAGTAGTAATTGCTGCAACCAATCGTCCTAATGCTTTAGATACTGCACTCAGAAGACCTGGAAGATTTGATAGAGAAATAGAAATTGGTATTCCTGATCAACAAGGCAGAGAAAAAATATTAAAAATTCACACTAGAAGTATGCCTCTTGCAAAAGCAGTTAAACTAAAAAAGATTTCAGAAGTAACTCATGGTTTTGTTGGAGCAGATTTAGAAGCACTTACAAAAGAAGCTGCAATGATTGTTATGAGAAGACTTCTTCCTGAACTTAGAAAATTAAAAGAAGGAGAAGATATTTCTGAAAACATTCTTAACAACTTATTAATCACTCAAAAAGATTTTATTGATGCATTAAAATTTGTTAGACCTTCTGCAATGAGAGAAGTGCTAATTGAAATACCAAAAGTTACTTGGGATGATATTGGTGGTCTAATAGATGTTAAACAAGAATTGATTGAAGCTGTTGAATGGCCACTTAAACATAAAGATGCTTTTGAAAGACTTGGAGTTAAACCTCCAAAAGGAATATTAATGTATGGTCCTCCTGGAACAGGTAAAACTTTATTAGCAAAAGCAATTAGCCATGAAAGTGGTGCAAATTTTATTTCTGTTAAAGGTCCTGAAGTTTTAAGTAAATGGGTTAATGAAACTCCAAAGCTAATTAGTAATATTTTCAAAAAAGCAAGACAAGCAAGCCCTTGCATAATCTTTATTGATGAAATAGATAGTATTACTGCAAGAAGAGATTCTCCTAATGCCGCTAAAACAGGCATGAGTGCAGTTGAAACTTTATTAACTGAGATGGACGGTCTTGAAGCTCTAAACGATGTTATTGTAGTTGCCGCAACCAATCGGCCAGATATTGTTGATACTGCGTTATTAAGGCCTGGAAGATTTGACAGAATTGTATTAGTTGGAGTTCCAGATAAAGAATCTAGAAAAAAGATTTTTGATGTTCATACTAAAGATATGGCTTTAGCAGAAGATGTTAAAATTACAAATTTAGTTGATTTAACAGATGGTTATGTTGGTGCAGATATTGAGGCTGTTTGTAGAGAAGCTGCAATTCTTACTTTAAGAAAAGATATTAAAGCTGAAAAAGTTAAAATGGAGTTCTTTAATGAAGCTCTGAAAAAAGTTGGTGCATCTGTTAATAAAGAAATTGAAGATGCTTACAAAGAATTAAAAAACCAATTTTCACAGGCAAAAGGACAAGAATTTAAAAAAGAAAAACCAAACTATTATGGGTAAGTGATAATTATGGACGAATCAGAAATATTTGAATTAAAAGAAAAAGGTTACTTAAAAATTAGAGTTATATTTGAAATGCTTGGTAAACCAAAAGAGCATATTCAAGAAACACTAAAAAAATACATTGAGAACTTTAAAACAGATACAACAATGTTTATTTTAAAAGAATTTTATGGTGAACCAAAAGAACAACAAGAGGGATTATTTAGCACTTTTGCTGAAATTGAAATGTTGGTTGCAAATATGCAAAAAATAACTTGGTTATCTTTAAATTTTATGCCTGCAAATATTGAAATCTTAGAACCTGAAGAAATAAAAGTTTCTAACAGGGAAGTAGGATTATGGGTTAATGATGTTCTTTCAAAACTTCATGAAATAAGTTTAATGACAAAGAGTTTAGTGAGTAAAGACAAAGTGATTGCAAGAACTCTTGGAACTTTAATGAAGAATATGGTATTAATAGTTCTAGATAAACCAAAAGATGAGAATGAAATCTTTAGATCAACTGGTATTAGAGAAGAGGAATTAAAAATTGTTATTGCTGCTTTGATTAAGGAAGGTAGATTAAAAGAGGAAGATGGTAAATATTTACGTATAAAAAAAGGGTAAAATGGTAAAAAAAAAGGGTGTTGAGCAAAAAAATATTAAGAAAATAGATAAGAATGAGTTACTTGTTCTAAAAAGAAATATAGAGGCTATTCTATTTGCAGCTGGTAAAGCTTTAGAGTTAAAGTTTATTGCTGAATTATGTAACATTACACCTTCACAAGCTACTAAGCAATTAAAAGAATTAGAAAAAGAATATTCTGAGAATTCTGTTTTAATGATTTTTAATCAAGATACAACATGGAAGATGACTGTTAGACAACAATACCTTGATGTTGTTACTAAGATTGTCGCTGACACAGAATTATCTAAATCTGAGCTAGAAACGTTATCTATGATTGCATTTAGAAGTCCTGCTTTGCAAAGTGATATTGTTAAAGCTCGTGGTGTGGTAACTTATGATCATGTTGCAGAACTTACAAGATTAGGATTTGTGATTAAAGAAAGAATTGGTAGAAGTTTTATTGTTAAGTTAACAGAAAAATTCTATGAATATTTTGAAATTGATGGTCAAAAAATAAGAGAAGTATTTCAACCAGTTAAAGATAGAGTTGATGAACAATTACAATTAGGTGATGCAAGGGTTGCTAAACCTGAAGTTCCTATTGACATTTTTGATAAAACTCAAGAAGAAAGACTTGGGGATCTAGAAGTTTATAGAGAAGAAAATCAAAAACATGCAGAAAAAATAAATGAACTAAGGGATGCTCATAAAGATTTCTTAGGCTCTATTGACAAAGAAATTAATTCTATTGCAGAAAGAACAGATGTTGAAGAGGCAGAAATAGAATCTGTTAGAACTTCACAAGTTCAAGATAAAATTGAAGCAATCAAATCTGGAGATTTAGAAGCTCCTGAAGATGAAACAATTGAAGAGACTGATGATACTGAAAAAATGTTAGAAGAAACAGAAAAAGAAATTAATAATTTAATTGATTCTAATAAAGAAGAAAATGCCTAAAATATTTACTGTTAAATGTCCGAAGTGTGGTAACACAATGAAATATTTACCTCTGCATTTAGATGATTTCTCTAAAAAGAAAAAGAAATGCGTTTATTGTGGGCACTCTTTCTTAGTGCAGAAACATGTTAATGAATCTAGGATTTTGAAAGTTGAGAAGACTTAGTTTTGGAGATTAAGAAAATGAATAAAAAGAAAAAAGAAACTTTTTTTAGTGGGGGGAGTAAATAAAATGGTATTTATTGAATGGAATAAAGATTTAGAATTAGGGTTTGAGAAAATTGATGAGCAACACAAACAGCTTATTGACATTATTAATAGAGCTTATGAAACTTCATTAGAAAAAGATAAGAAAAAAAGAAATGAAATATTGAATGAATTAACTGAATTTGTGAGAGTTCATTTTTCGACTGAGGAAAAGTATTTTGAAGAATGCCACTATGCTGGTGCTGAAGAACATATTGAAGAACATATGGGATTGATAGAAAAAGTTCTAAAGTTTAAAAATGAATTTGAGGAAAAGGATTGTGATTGTGAGGCATTTTTGACTTTTCTTAAGGAATGGTTAGAAGAGCATCTTATGGTAATGGATAAAAAATATGTTAAAAGTCTTAAAGAATGTGGGATAAAATAAAGCTAATTTAAAGTTGAGAAGACTTGATAGTAACTTAGGAGTAGTAATAAAATCGGAAAGTTTATAATTACTGAATTATTCTTTATAGTATTATATTTTAAATACTCAATAAAATGATAAAAAAAGAACCATTTGCTCTATATTTAGGATTTTCTGCGTTTGTTGTAGGGGCAGTAATAGGGTATATTACAATCGGACCAGAACTTATAGATTTTGTACGAAATAATTATGAACATAGTTATATGATGGCTCCTTTTTACAACACCGTAACTGAACATCCAATAATTTCCAAAGGATTAGTGGGTTTTCATACTGGGCTTATATCTACCCTTGTTGGGTTGGAGTTGGGTAATGTTGTGGATAAGATTTTAGGATTAAAAAAATAATTCTCTTGTTTATTATACTTTCTAAATCCAAACAATTTTAAATAAAAAGAATATAATCATTATTATGTCTAACTACACTGAAGAAGAACTAAAGAATATGTCTCCTGAGCAGATTGCAGATTTGCAAAAGCAAAACTGTATATTTTGTAAAATGATTGCAGGAGAAATACCAACTTACAAAGTCTTTGAAGATGATAAGGTGTTTGCAATTCTTGATATTAACCCTGCAAATGAAGGCCATGTTCTTTTATTACCTAAACAACATTTCCAAATTCTTCCACAAGTTCCCCCTGAATTATTAGGGCATATGATGATTATTGCTAAGAAGATTAGCCAGATGATGCTTTCTGTAATGAGAGTTAAGGGAACTTCTTTATTATTTGAAGTTGGTGAAGCTGCAGGACAAAAAGCACCACATGTTATGTTACATATTATTCCTACTAATCCTAATAATAAAATTCTGCAACTTGAATCAGTTTCTCAAGGTGCTCAGCAGTTTGAACAAATGTTAAAACTTTTAAGATCAAAAACAGGTTACAGTGTGCAAGAACAACCTGCACCTAGCCAGCAACCTGTTGTTAAAGCTAAAGAAGTTGTTGATAATTCTTTTAATGAAAAAACAACTGAAGAACTTGTTAAAGAAGAGGTTAAAGAACAACCTAAAAAAGAAGTTGTTGAAGAACCTAAAACGCCTGTTAAGAAAGATATTGATTTAGATAGTATAAGTAAATTATTTGGTTAAAAGATGGATTGTTTAATTTGTGATGCAATAAAAAGTAAAAGCGTAATTGTTTACGAAGATGAAAGAGTTGCTGTATTTCTTTTAAGTAAGGGTTTTACTATTGGTCATCTAAAAGTTGTTCCTAAAAATCATTTTAGTATTTTAGAACAGATGCCTGATGATTTACTTTCTTATACTATGCTAGTTGCAAATAGATTTGCTTCTATTTTGTTTGATGCTCTTGGTTTACATGGGACTAATATACTTATACAGAATGGTCTTGATGCAGGCCAACTTATTCCTCATTTTGCTATTGATATTGTTCCAAGAAGGCCTAATGATGGTTTAAACTTTAAATGGGATATGAATAAAGCTTCACATGAATCTCTTGAAGGGACAAAGAATATCTTTATTGAAGCTTTAGAAGGTGGGATTAATCCTGCTGTTGAAAAACCTGTTCAAGCTGAAACAGAGCAGATTAGTAGTGATTCTGAAAAAGAAAATTATCTTTTAAAGCAGTTAAGGAGAATTCCTTAATATTCTGAAATTATTTAATTATTTGCAGTTCTCTTATAAACAAATCAATCTCTAACCATTCTAAAGTAGCAAAGTTTAAATAGGTGAAGTTTTTATAACTTGCTATATAAATCTTAGGATGTGAAAAAATGAGATGGTACAAAGAGTTTGGCTTTAAAAAAAACCCTTTCATACTTAACCCTTTAAAATCTAACTTTGAAATTATTGGTAGGGGATTAGAGTGTGAAGAAGTTTTATACAAAATTTCAGCAGGAAGCATGATCTTAATTGAAGGTAAGGTAGGAACAGGAAAAACAACTTTGCTTAAGCATGCAATAAATAATTTTAAAGGAAAGGGAAAAGTTGTTTATGTTAATGCAGCTTTATTAAATAAAAAA
>CAYLIL010000025.1:0-9344 GCA_964384045.1 uncultured Methanosarcinales archaeon | reverse complement strand
CACCATAAATTCTCATTAAAACAATTGCATCAGCAAAGTTTTGTTCTTCACTTCTTTTAATTAATTCTGTATTCAACTCTTCAACAGAAAGATGGTCTGCATTCACTTCAAACATTACAACTGGTTTTAATTCAATATCAAATCTTTTCATTTCAAGTTGGTCATTAACAATATAAAAACCACCCATTTTTAATTTTTCTAACTCAGAAAATGAGTTTGGAAATAAAGGTCCAGGATAAATTACATTTTTATGTTTGTCAGAGTTATATTTTTCAACAATATGAACATGCCCGCCTGCATAATAATTAAATCCTACAGGTAGTATTGAAACAGAAACAGATTCCATCATTTCTAATTCTTTTGGTTTCATTTCTGTTATTGAAGTATGAAACATAAATATTTTGAAGCCATCTTCTTTTTCTAGAGCAGTATAATCAAGAGTTTCATAATCTTTTGAATCTAATTGTCCTTTCTTACCAAGCATTCCTGCAATCTTTACACCTGTTTTTTTATCTTGAACAAACCTTAGTTTTAGTTTTTCATCTTTTAAACTTGGTAAGTAAACATTTGTTCCTAAGCTTGCTTCTTCTATTACATCAAGGAATGTTTTTCCACTAGGACTGTAATCGTGGCTTCCAGCTATAAAATAACAAGGAATATCTTTCTTTTTTAATCTATTTAAGAATGAGATAACTGATTTTATTGAATCAATATCCGGGATTGCAGTATTAAATAAGTCTCCTGCAATAAGAACAAAATCAACATTTTCTTTAATAGATGTGTCTATTGCATACTCAAATGCCTCTATTGAAAGGTCTTTCATTCTTACGTCACGCCAACCACCAATGTGGCAATCTGCAATATGTGTGAATTTAAATCCCATTATATTGGATAATTTTGAATATTATATAAAGTTTGTGGGGTTTAAGTATTAAATAATTGAAATATAAACCTTTATATATGTATTAGTCTAAAAAAGAGTTATGGGTGAGTTTATTAAAAAGGGTGATTTAGATAAATTTATATCTTCTTTAAGTAAGAAATATGTTATTATTGCGCCTGTTAAAAAGGATATAGTAAGATTTAAGATTTTAGAAAAAGGAGATAAGCTTATTTTTGAATTACCTCTCTATTCGCACAAAGATTTCTTTTTCCCAAATAAAGAAAAATTACTTTATTTTAAAAATAATAAGTTTGAAGAAGTTAAAAAAATTACAAAAAAAAGAATTATATTTTTACATAGGTGTGATATTGCTGCTTTATCTAGATTAGATAAGATTATGCTTAGAGATCCAATTGATGTTTATTATAAAGAAAAAAGAGGTAAGACTTTGATTATTGAGGTTCCTTGTAAGCCAATTCCTAAGCAATGTTTTTGTGATTATGATAATTTACATTTTGGTTTTGATTTAAGAATTATTGAGTTTAATAATAAATATTATTTCCAAACGAGAACTAAAGCAGGAGAGAAATTAATTAATAACAAAATATTAAAGAGTGATTCTATAGATATTTCTAAAATTAAAGATAATACTAAAAGAAATAATTACTCAAGTATTTTCAGAAAAGTAATTAAAGAAAAAAATGAAAAGATTTGGAAAGAAGCAGCAGCTAAATGTTTAAGTTGTGGTGCCTGCACAATTGTTTGCCCAACTTGTAATTGTTTTAGTCTTAGAGATAAACTGGATATAAATTTTAATTATGGTTTTAGAATTAGAGAATGGAGTAGTTGTCAATTGCCAAATTTTACTCAAGTTGCAGGAGGATTTGTTTTTAGACAAGACAGAGGATTAAGAGTAAAACAAAGAGTTCTTCATAAATTTAAATATTTTAAAGAACAGTTTGATGAATCAATGTGTACTGGTTGTGGAAGATGCAATGTTGCTTGCCCTACAAAAATAGATATACATAAAATTGTTAAAAAAATTAAATAGGTTTAAACATGAAAAATCCATACTTACCAAAAAAAGTTAAAATAATAAGTATTAAGAAAGAAACTAAAGATATTAAAACTATTAGAGTTAAATATTCTTGCAACCATGAACCAGGTGAATTTGTAGAGTTAAGCGTTCCAGGAATTGGTGAATGTCCTATTTCTATATGTTCTTGGTCTAATAAATATTTAGATTTATGTATTAGAAATGTTGGCAGTGTTACTTCTGCTATTTTTAATTTAAAGAAAAACGATTATATTTGGCTTAGAGGAATTTACGGAACGGGTTATCCTATGAAAGAGTTGAATGGAAAAGATATTTTTGTTATTGGTGGTGGAACTGGGGCCGCACCTTTAAGAGGTGTTGTTGAATACATTAAAGATAATAAAAAAGATTTTGGTAATGCTGAAATTATTTTAGGGTTTAGAGATTCAGAAAATGTTTTATTCAAAGAAGATATTAAGAAATGGTCAAAATATTTTGAGGTTAAGGTTACAGTAGATAAAAATGATAAAAAATGGAAAGGTAATGTTGGGATTATAACAAAACTTCTTGAAAAGTTAGGCCCAGATAAAAATTCAGTTGCTATAACTTGTGGCCCACCAATAATGATTAAATTTGTTATTCAAAAATTAAAACAGCGAGGATTTGCAGACAACCAGATTTATGTTTCTTTTGAGAGATTAATGCATTGTGGGCTTGGTAAATGTGGGCATTGCACAATTGAAAAACATTATGTTTGTAGAGATGGCCCTGTTTTTAGATATGATAATATAAAAGGTGTTCAAGATTAAAGAATCAAAATCAAAACCAAAAGTAGGGTTTTTTAATATAACTAGTTGTGCTGGTTGTCAGTTTAATTTACTTTTTATTAGTTATGATCTTGTTAAATTGATTGAAAAGTTAGATATAACTTATTTTCCTATGGTTAGAGAAAATAGTAATTCTGATGGCCCTTTTGATATTGCTTTTATTGAAGGTAGTGTAACAAAAAAAGAAGAAATAAAAAAAGTAAAAGAAATAAGAAAAAAAAGTAAATTAGTTATTGCATTCGGAACATGTGCAACTTATGGTGGAGTTCCTTCTATAAAAAACTTTCTTGATTTAAACATTATAGAAGAAAAGATTTATCTTGCACCTCATGCAGTTAGAACATTGAAAACCGCTGATGGAATCGATAAATATATTAAAGTTGATTATTACTTAAGGGGTTGTCCTTTTGACAAACAAGAATTTTTAAGAATTATTACAGAGTTATTAGTTGGTAAAATACCTAAAGAAGTTGAACAACCAGTTTGTGTTGAGTGCAGAGAAAGATATAATGTTTGTTTATTACAACAAGGTTTGCCTTGTATGGGTCCTATTACTCATGGTGGTTGTGAAGCAGTTTGTACAGGTGATGGAACTCCTTGTGTTGGATGTAGGGGCCCAATTCCTGATTTGAATCTTGATGCTCAAGTTGAATTATTTAAAAAAATGGGGATGACTAAAAAAGATATTTTATCTTTATTTAGAACTTTTAGTGGAAGTTCAAAAGCTTATATGGCTTTTGGTGAGAAAGGAATTAAAAAATGGCAAAAACAATAAAAATAGATCATGTAGCAAAAATTGAAGGCCATGCAGAATTATCAATAAAAATAGAGAATGGTAAATTAAAACAATCTAGATTTAAAGTTATTGAGGGTGCAAGATTCTTTGAACAAATAATTGTTGGAAGAAATTATGATGAAGTTCCTTATATGACAAGTAGGATTTGCGGTGTGTGCAGCCCAATTCATGTTGTTACATCTTGTATGGCTGTAGAAAATGCTTTTAATGTTAAAATAACTAAACAAAGTAAATTATTAAGAGAATTATTAGTGCATGGAGGAAATATTCAAAGTCATGCTATGCATTTATATTTCTTAGCTCTACCAGATTACTTAGGTTTTGAAAGTGCTATTCCTATGATGAGTAAATATAAGAAAGAAATCAATAATGCACTTCTTCTAAAAAGATTAGGAAATAAAATAATTCAAGTTATTGGTGGGAGAGAAGTTCATCCTATAACTTGTATTCCTGGTGGATTTGCAAAAACTCCTGATCAAAATAAACTTAAGGAAATATTAATTGAATTAAAAGCAGCTAAAAAAGTAGTTAAAGCAACTGCTAAATTATTTCAAAGTCTTAAATATCCTGATTTTGAAATGAATACAGAATATTTTGCGCTAGAGGGTAAAAATAATTATCCTTCTTTTGGTTCAAAAGTAGCTTCTCATAAAAAAGATAATTTTTCTACAAAATCTTATGAAGAACACATAGCGGAATATTTAAGTCCTGGTGAACCAACTAAATTTGCGGTATCTAAAGGAGAGGGGTATTTTGTTGGTGCATTAGCTCGACTAAATATAAATCATAAGTTACTTAGTAAAGATGCACAAAAAGCAATTAAGATAAAATTACCTAATAATTCTATTTTTATGAATAATGTTGCTCAAGCAATAGAATTAATTGATGCAGTTGACAGATGTATAACTATTATAGGAAACCTTAAACTTAAAGAAGAAAAATCAGTTGAAATTAAAACATTTGCTACGCGAGGAATTGCTATAACTGAAGCTCCAAGAGGATTATTAATTCATGATTATAAATTTAATAAAGATGGTAAATTATTAAAAGCAAATGTTATAACTCCTACTTCTCAGAACTTAAGAAATATTAATGATGAAATTAAAGCTTTTTTGCCTAGTATTTTGAGTAAACCTAAAAAAGAAATCACGGTAGATATAGAAAAGTTAATTAGATCTTATGATCCATGTATAAGCTGTTCTGCGCAATTCCTTATAGTAAACTGGGAAGGAGAGTAAGAACTTCTTTTTTAATTTCTTGTTTCTCTTGATTCATTGGAAGTGCAAGAATCATAATCTTATCTATCTCTCCTTTTTCTTTCATTAACTTAAGAAAAAAGTTTAAATCAAAGTCATGCATGCTATAGATTTTGTTTGAAATGAGTTTATTTATATCTTTTATTATTGTTACTTTATCGATTCCTTTTGCAACATCCATTATAATAAAATCTTCTTTTGTGTTTAAAATATCGTCAACAGAATTAGTTTTGATAAACTCAAATCCTTTTATTTTTAATTCATCAGCTAATTCAATTGCTAATGAATCTTCTTCAAGTAATGGATTTCCAAAGCATAGAACTTTCATTTTCTTAAATTATTACTTAATCCTTTCAATAACTTGTAGAGTTCATCTTTGTAAAAATCAATTTTATCTATATCATCTACAACTTCCATTAATTGAGGGTAATGTGCACTAACGGTGTCTCCTTTTTTTATTTGACCACAAATATTAGTTAGAATGAGTTCTTTGCTTTCTTCTAAAAATATATTATCTGCAATAACATATCCTTCATGCACTTCAATAACTTTATAGAAATGTACACAGCACTCAATTATTGAATCTGCTCTTGTTTTATTATCTTTTATTAATTTATAGAATTTTTCTCTTTCTTTTTCTGTTGATCTTGTAAAAGTCTTGTAATGTTCATGATAAAAATAATATCTATAGTCTTTAGTCTCTGTTTTATTAATCTTAGCTCGCACTCCCTTTGTATCTTCTTCTGGTAATTCGGCTTCGTTATTAGCAAATAACTCAAGTCGGCTTATAAGTGCATCTTTTTTGTTTTCTGGTACCTGACAAGAGCCATGCTTAAATGCTCCAAGCATAAATAAACCTAATAACTTTTTATCGCTTTTCATTCTAATTTCTCAATTACATCAAGGCAAGATAGTGCCTCATCTTCAGGAACTTTCTTTACGATTATTTTATTCTGCACTATAACATAGTCTCCAACTTCAAAACCAGGTTCAAGAATTCCAACTTCTCTTGTAGTTCCACTATAATCTACAACAGCAATATTCTCTTTTATTGAAATTATTTTTCCAGGTATAGCTAAACACATTTTATTCAACAACCGCACTTTTTAATATTATATCTTTACCAGAAACTATTTCTGGAACTGAATCGCATTTTGGGCAAACAAAAACAGTAGAATCATGGCCTTTTTCAAGAATTTTAGGATTGCCTTCAAAACCACAAGCACATTTAACTATTGCTTTTTTTTCTATAAGATTTATTTTCCAACTAGTTAATTTTTCCAGACATTCTTTTAACTCAGGTGCAGGAATATGTCCTAGGTCTCCAACTTCTACAGTTATCTCTGTAACATTACCTTGCTCTTTAGCTTTGTTAATTATGTCGTTAGATATTATTGTTTCGTGCATAAATATATTGTATTTATTGTCTTTATTAATGTTGTGGTGGAAATATTTACACCCTCTCAAACACACCCATAACTATATAAAATGCAGAACTAATTCTATGATTATGAACCCAAAACAAAAATACAAAGGTAGAAAGCAAAGTTACCTAGGTCAAGGCGTAACTAGAGATCTTATTCAAGATGTTAAAAATGTTAAGTTTAAAAAGAAATATGCCGGTGATGAACTTAATATATTTGTTGGAAGGTTTGGTTACCCAAATTTAAATGTTGGTTTTATTGGTAATGAGAATGTTGAAGAAGTATTTGATGCACCCAAAACTTGGGCTACTAGAGATTTTCAAATACCATTAATTTCTGGAATGAGAAGTTCATTAATTAATTCTAGATTCAAAGCTCAAGTAAAAACACAAAATACTAAATTATTAGATCAGGCTCAACAAGTAGCTTTAAGCAAGTCTCCTGTTCAAGTTGACATTGAATTAAACAAAGATCCAAAAAGAACACTAAGCTTGCATAAATTTAGTTATCCTACTGGCCCTGCTGCAGAATTAAAAAAAGTTTCTATAACTAGTAATCCTAAAATTCCTAAACAAGTTGATTATGTTGTTAATGACACTGATCTTAAAGCAGATAAAGCTTTAGTTAATCTTTATAGAAAAGGTATTGATGAGCATTATTTAACAAAAATCTTGTCGACGGCTAACCTTGGTTTAAGATCTAATAGAAAGCTCGTTCCAACTCGTTGGAGTATTACTGCAACTGATGACACTCTCGGTAAACAATTGATTAAAGATGTTTCGAAACATCCTAGTTGTGATTTCTTTTGCACTTTCGGAGGTTACCTTGGCAATTTTTACATAACTCTATTTTTACCTGGGCCATTCGCATATGAACTCTTTGAGATAGAAGCAGATACAGGACATTACATGACAGATCATGAAACAAGTTTTGGTAGAAAAAGCTATGCAAGTAACTGTGTTGGGGGTTATTATGCAAACAGATTAGCTGTTCTTGAAAAACTTAGGTCTATGAAAAGAACAGGAACTATTATTTCATTAAGATTTATTACAGACAAATATTACCAACCTTTAGGGGTTTGGGTTGTTAGAGAAGCTAGTAGAAAATCTCTAACTGAGAGAGAGTTGAAGTTTGCAGATAAAGAATTAATGTTCAAATATGCGTTTGGTTTAGCTAAAAAGTATTTTAATTATAATCTTACAGAAATATTTTCTAAGAGTAAGTTAATGAAGTCTGCAATCTTTCAGAAAAAGATGAGTGATTTTCTTTAGTGAAAATATAAAAACCCTTATAAATATTGCATATAAATATATAATTATGAAAAAATTGTTTTATTTAATGGGGCTTTTTATTCTTACAAATTTGGCATTAGTGAGTGCAGATATGTCTGATATAATTGAAAGCATAAAGCCTTCAGGAACATTAATAATTATTTTATTAGTTGTAGTTGCTATAATAATCAGTTTCTTAATAATTAAAAATAAGCCTAAAAATGGTAAATCTCCTAATAAAAAAAAGATATTCCCTATTAAGAAACAAGGTGAAGTTATTCCTGCACTCCTCAATTATATTTCTAAAGCAAAAGAATTTGGTATTAATGATGAGGATATAAGAAAGAATTTGTTAGCTGTTAAATGGTCAAAGAAAGATATTGATAAAACTTTAGAATCTGTTAATAAGTTATAGGTCAACTACAACTTGCAACATAACATTATCCTCTTTTTCTTCAATTAACATATCGTTGTAAGTTATGCTTTTTACATTACCACTTATAGAATAATTCTTAAAACTATCTCCATAAACTTTGCAAGTAAGAACAAAATTATCTTCTTGATTAATTTTAAGGTTTTCAACTTTGTTTAATAAAAAACCTTCAGTGTCAAGCAGAAATAATAGTTCCTCTATAAAATCATATAAGAGAGATGTCTTTTTTGCAGATGTTATCTTAATTTCCTTAGTTATTATAGGTTTAACTTTCTCAGGATTCAGAAGTATAGAAAAAGTTGCAAGGGCTGCATTCTCAAATGCTTCTTCTAGATTAGAACCATATGCTCTAAACTTTGCATCTGCTGTATGATCAAGGAATTCGTATTTCATTTTTAGTAAGGCATTATGCTTATTTTTTCTTCAGGTTCTTCTTCTGGTTCATTGTTTTCAAGTAAGGAACTTACATCGCTTAAAGTATTATCTGTTGAAGGAGTTGTACCATTACCAAACATATCAAACATTCCTGCGCTTGGAGTTGGCACGTCATTAGCTAAAGAATTATTCTCATAATTTGTTTCACCAACATGGTGTTGTAAGAATTTAATTAGTTTTCTTAAATCTTGATGCGAATCTTTTGATGTGTCTATAGTAATTATCATATTTTCATCTCCTATTTATTATTTAAAACCTCTTCAAAATTCTCAATTTGAATTTTAATGCTCTGTAGTTCCGTATGGAGCATTCTCCTACAACGAGCTCTATTTGAACTCAAAGGAATTTTGACTTTAGGATGTTATAAATATTATTTATGGTTTTATTAATTCAATTTCAATTGCTAGTGAATCTGAAGTTGGGTATTCAATTACAACTGCGCATTGTTCTGGAATTATTTTAGCAAGTTTCCTAGCTATCTTTTCTGAAGTTAAAATCCTTAATTTTTTATTATCAATTTTCATCATATGTAAGGGAACTTCAAATATTTTATTTATTCTATTTAGTAATCCTTTTAATTCTTTTAATTCCTCTTTTATATCGTCATTACTTAGCCCATAAAGTTCTTTTTCATAACTAATTCCGGGAATCATTTCACTATAAATAACCCCTCTTTTTAGTAATCCTTCTCTTGTAACTTTATCTGTTTTTAATTTAGCTGTTTTACTTCTTAATTTTATTCTATTAGCTAATTGCACTTTATCTTTAAGTTTTACAGAGCATAAATGACTATTGAGTTTATTTTTTGAACAATACTTAAGTAACTTTAGTCCTAAATCCATTGATCCTTTCACAGCATAAGATTCATTATTTGCTAATTTGTATTTAGTTTTAAATTTACTAACATTTTTATTATCACTCATTTCTAATTCATTGAAATTAAAAAATTTAACTTTATCTTTGAAGTATTCTAGAATTCTCAT